>DATDDC010000238.1:0-5993 GCA_036523995.1 Anaeromyxobacter sp. | reverse complement strand
GCCCGGCGGTCCGCGCGCCCGCGCGCGGGATGCTCCGGCGGGGTCCTCACCCCCGGTATGGGTCCACCCGTGGTGCGGCCCCCAACAGGCTCCGTGTCCCCGACCCAAACGACGTCCGACGCGGCGGCGGCTTCCGCTCATAGTGCGCGGCATCGGCAAAAGGCGAGCAGGGGACGCTTCGCGGTCTCGACCGTGGAAGGAGGAGTCTCATGAGATTCAGGATGGGATGGATGCTGCTCGGCGCGTTCGCCGCCGTGCTTCCGTGTTCTCGAGCGTTCGGCCTGGAGAGGTCGAATCCGGCCTGCCCGGGGGAGACGGTCCTCTACGATCCGGGCAACGGCGAGGACATCTTCGTCCCGGAGGGCTTCCAGGTCTCCGTCTTCGCGAAGGACCTGAACTTCCCGACCGGCATCGCGTTCCTGGGGAACAAGAACGACTTCCGGGTGCTCGTCGTCGAGTCCGGCACCGGGCTTCCCTCGAGGTGCAACGACAGGCGGGCGCCCGTGTTCGGCGGCCCGTTCTCGCCCACGAACCCCTTCACGCCCGACCTGCTCGTCTTCGACAAGAACGGCCACCAGGTGGCGGGCCCCATCGGCAAGCCGACCAGCCCCGGCGACGGCTTCCAGGCCGACGGACCCGCCATCGGGCTCGCCTTCGAGCACGGCTTCCAGGGCGGGACGCTCTTCGGCACCGACTCGAATCAGGGCGTGCGCGGCGCGCCGGGCACGGGGAACAACACTTCACGCGTGGTGACGATCGACCTCGCCACGGGCGCCGTGACGCCGTTCATCGAGGGCCTGCCCACGGGCGACCACCCCACCGAGCTCATCATCGTGAAGGACGGGTTCATCTACTGGTCGCAGGGCTCGGCCACGAACTCCGGCGTGACGGGCCACGACAACGGCGGAGGCGGCAACCAGCACGACATCGCCTGCCAGGACATCGTCCTCAGCGGGAACGTCTGGGACTCGGGCGACGGGCACTTCACCAGCGGCTACTCGAACCACGGCGTGGCGCGGCCCGGCGCGAGGGTCCCGGCCTTCGAGGACGCGACCTCGCGCGGCATGTGCACGGGCGCGATCCTGCGCGCGCCCATCCACGCGCGGAACCCGCAGGCCGCCGTCGAGCCGTTCTCGTGGGGGTACCGGAACCCGTTCGGCCTCCGCTTCGCCCCCGAGGATCACGCCCTCAAGGGCGGCCTCTTCGTCACGGAGAACGGCGAGGACGAGCGCGGCGCGCGCCCGACGAACAACGCGCCCGATCGGCTCCAGCTCGCGCGCCAGAATCCGGACGGCTCGCCGGACTTCCACGGCTGGCCGGATCGGTTCGGGTTCCTCGACTCGACGCAGGCCATCTTCAACCCCCTCGGCGGGCCCGGGGACGACCTGCAGCCCGCGGCGCGCGTCATCGCCGAGGACCGCCCGGTCCGGCCGGTGCTCGATCACTTCCCGCAGGCGGTGACCGCCCCGCTCGCCATCGAGCCCACCGACGTGGCGGTGGTGGGCCCGGACTTCGCCCCCGACTCGTTCGTCGGCGGCCCGGTGAAGAGGGGCGCCGCGCTCGTGGCCCGCGAGGGTGACTTCGGGTTCTCGCCCGAGAACGGCGAGCCCGAGGCGGGCCACGACATCGAGCTCGTGAACTTCAGCCGTCCCAGCGAGCCGCTCACGCTCTCCACCTCGCGCTTCGCCTTCAACTGCAAGGCGGAGAACCGGGCGCGCGACGCCGCCGGCACCCTCGTCTGCGCGGAGCCGGAGGACCAGGCCTTCGTGGCCTCGACCGCCGAGCGCATCGTCCGCGGCATCAACCGGCCCCTCCAGGTCCAGTTCGGGCCGGACGGGGCGCTCTACCTCGTCGACTATGGCGCGGTCCGCGACTTCGGGCAGTCGGACCCGCGGAGCAGGTTCACGAACCCGGCCGACGCGCCGCTCGTGCAGATCCCGAACACGGGCGTCATCTGGAAGATCACGCGGAAGGGCCGCTGACGCACGCGCGAGGCCTCGCCGCAGCCGCGCGGCGGGGCCTCGTCTTTCTCGGTGCGGCTGCCGCCGGTGCGAGCGCGCCGGCGCGGCGGCGCTGCGGCGCGGCGGGACGAGGAGGGCCGAGTCCGCCCGCTCAGGCGCGCAGGGCACCCGCAAGCGACGCCACGAGCGCGTCATGGCCGGGCGTCTCGGCGAGGTCCGCCGAGAGCACGGCGACGGTCTCGACGTCGAGGCGGATCCGCTCCCACTCCTCGGCGGGGACGGCGAGGAACGCGTCGACGATGCGGGGATCGAACTGGGTGGACGAGCAGCGCACGATCTCGGCGCGCGCGTCCTCGAAGGGCCGCGCCTTGCGGTAGGGCCGGTCGCTCGTGATGGCGTCGAGCGTGTCCACCACGTGGAAGATCCGCGCCCCGATGACGATGTCCGTGCCGCGGAGCGTGCCGGGGTAGCCGGTCCCGTCCCATTTCTCCTGGTGCTGCAGCACGATCGCGGAGGCCGGGCGCAGGTAGTCGACGCGCTGGAGGAGCGCCCATCCCAGCTCCGGGTGGCGCTTCATCTCCGTCCACTCGTCGGCGGTGAGCGGCCCGGGCTTGAGCAGCACCCGGTCCCGCACGCCGATCTTGCCGATGTCGTGGAGCAGCGCCCCGTGCTCGATGACGGTCAGCTCCGGCTCGTCGATGCCGAGCTGCGCCGCCAGGCGCCGGGCGTAGAGCGAGACGCGCCGGGAGTGCCACTGCGTCTCCGCGTCGCGGTAGTCGAGGGCGGCGATGAGCCCCTCGAGCAGGGCCTGGGTGCGCGCGCGGACCATCTCCTCCAGCCTGGAGTTGATCTCGCGGAGCTGCCCGTTCTGCCGCTGCACCTCGCCGGTGAGGCGGTCGTTCTCGCCCCGGAGCCGCGCCGCCTCCGCGGCCTGGTGCACGGTGGCGAGGAGCTCCTGCTGGTGCCAGGGCTTCGAGATGATCCGGAACACCTCGCCCGCGTTCACCGCCTGCAGCGCCACGCGGAAGTCCTCGGCGGCCGTGCAGAGGATGCGGACGGCGCTCGGACAGCGGGCCCGGGCGTGCTTCAGGAAGGTGATGCCGTCCATCGACGGCATCATGTAGTCCGAGATGACGACCACCGGCCGGTCGCGGTCGATGGCCGCGAGCGCCTCGTCGGGGCGGAGGTAACACCTTGGATCGAACCCGGCCGATTCGAGGATGCGCCCGAGCGCCTTCAGGATGAGCTCGTCGTCGTCGACGATGAGGACGCGGTCGCTCAGGGCCTCCGCGGGTCGTATGGGATCGGACGACGCCGCCCGGAGGTCCATGGACTGCGAGTTTATCCGCTCCAACCGCCTCCCGCATCCCGCGCGCCCGTCTCACTTGGTCCAGGGACGCGCATGGGTCAGGGCCGACCGGGGGCCTCGCGGCCCGCCTCGGGCCCCAGATCCCGCGGCTCGAGCGCGCGGCTCCTCGTCGATCTGGACCACCTCTCCTCACCCATGCGTTCGCGGTGCTTCCCTTCGCCGCAGCACTCGAAGTACGCGAGAGGGATGTCCCAGCCCCTCCGTTCCGCTCCCCCCAGCAAGTCGAAGCCTGCTCATTCCAGCCCCGTCCTCCCCGAGGTCGACATGGACGTCGTGGAGGAAGCGCCGAAGATCCGCTTCGGGATCATGGCGAAGTCGGTCATCGCCATGCTCGTCGTGGGCTTCTTGCCGCTCACGCTCTTCGCCGTGGTCACGCTGCGCCAGCAGGCCGAGTCGAGCCGCGCCGACGCTCAGGCCATGGTGCAGCAGAACGCGGAGCGGATCGCCTCGCAGGTGGACGAGTGGTTCGACAAGAACGTCCGCGTCCTCAAGGCCGCGTCGAGCCTGCCGGCCGTCTCCTCCATGCAGCCCGAGGTGCAGACGACGGTGCTCACCGCCGTGCAGCAGGCGTATCCGTGGATGTACCTCGTCTTCACGATCGCGCCGAACGGCCAGAACCTCGCCCGGAGCGACGGCAAGCCGCTCACGGACTACTCGGACCGCCAGTATTTCAAGGACGTGATGAGCGGCAAGTCGCTCGCCTGGGAGACGGTCATGGGCAAGACCTCGGGCAAGGCGGCGCTCATCCTGGCGCTGCCCATCAAGGTCCAGAACCAGACCGTGGGCGTCTTCGCCGCCGCGATGAACGTCGAGGACATCTCCCGCATGGCCGCGAACTGGCGCACGGGCGAGACCGGCTTCGCCTTCGTCGTGGACGACAAGTCGAAGGTCATCGCCCATCCGAAGGAAGAGTTCGTGGTCACGTCCACCTACCTGAACGGCCACCCGCTCATCGCGGCGTTCCACTCGAACGGCAAGCCGCGCCTCCTCTCGTTCACGGAGACGAACGGCAACGACGCGATCGGCTACGTGCAGGGGAACAAGTACGGCTGGGCCATCGCCACGCAGTACGACGAGCACGAGGTGTTCGCGCCGGTGCGCCGGACCCTCACCGTGGGCCTGGGCCTCCTCGTCGCCGCCATCGTCCTGGTCGCGATCTTCTCCCGGCTGTTCGCGCGGGTCCTCGCCAAGCCCATCCTGGACCTGACCGCCGCGGCGGACCGGATGAGCCTCGGCGAGCTGGCGCAGCCCATCGTCTCGGCGCGCGAAGACGAGATCGGCCTCCTCGCGCAGTCGCTCGAGCGCCTGCGCAAGAGCATGAAGGCCGCGTTCGAGCGGCTGTCGCACTGAACGAGGGTTCGTGATTCGTCGCCCGGTCCTGGCGCCTCGCGGCGGCTTTCGCCGCCTCGCGAGGCGCTTCCCGGCGCGCTCGCTGCGCGCGCGAATCGTGCCGCTGGCTAGAAGCTCGAGAGGAATTCCTCGTTCGTGTCGAACTCGGAGAGCTTCTTGAGGAGCCGCTCCATGGCCTCGACGGGCTTGAGCGAGGCGAGCGCGCCGCGCAGCCGGCGGATCTTCTCGATCTCCTTCGGCGAGAAGAGCTTCTCCTCCTTGCGCGTGCCGGAGGCGCCGATGTCGATGGCCGGGAAGATGCGGCGCTCGGCCAGCTGGCGCGAGAGCACCACCTCCATGTTTCCGGTGCCCTTGAACTCCTCGAAGATGACCTCGTCCATGCGCGACCCGGTGTCGATGAGCGCGGTCGCGATGATGGTGAGCGAGCCGCCCTCCTCCGCCTTGCGTGCCGAGCCGAAGAGCCGCTTGGGGCGCTCCAGCGCGCGGGAGTCGACGCCGCCGGTGAGGGTGCGCCCGGAGGACTCGACCTCCTTGTTGTAGGCGCGGGAGAGGCGCGTGATCGAGTCGAGCAGGATCACGACGTCCTTGCCGCCCTCCACGAGCCGCTTCGCCCGCTCGAGGACCATCTCCGCGACGTGGATGTGCTCCTCGGTGGGGCGGTCGTTCGACGAGCCGAAGACGTCGCCCTTGATGTTGCGCTTCATGTCGGTGACCTCCTCGGGACGCTCGTCCACGAGGAGCACCATGAGGTACACGTCCGGGCGGTTTCCGATGATCGCCTGGGCGATGCGCTGGAGCATGATGGTCTTGCCGGCCTTCGGCGGCGACGTGATGAGGCCGCGCGCGCCGAGGCCGATGGGCGCGATGAGGTCGAGCACGCGCCCGATCATCTCGTCCGGCCGGGTCTCCATCACGAGCTTCTCGGTGGGATCGGTGGCCGTGAGGTTGTGGAAGTGCGTGCGGCGGGCGACCGCCATGGGATCGGCGCCCTCGAGCGTGTCGATCTTGGTGAGCACCCGCTTCATGTTCCGGACCGCGGCCTGGCCCTTCACGGAGAGGCCGGGCTGCAGGTGCATACGGTCGATGAGCCAGCGCGGCACCTCGACGTCGAAGGGCTGGGGCAGGAAGCTCCGCTTCGGCTCGCGGAGGTAGCCGTTGCCCTTGTTCTCGAACTGGAGGATGCCCTCGACCTCCTCGGTCACCTCGGGCTGGGCCTGAGGTCCGGGCTGCGGCTGCGCGCCGGGGACGGCTCCCGGCGGGGGCATCGGCGCGGGCTGGCCGTTCGGCCCCACGAGCTGCGGGCCTCCCGGACC
>DATDDC010000237.1:0-12946 GCA_036523995.1 Anaeromyxobacter sp. | reverse complement strand
GCCGTGACCTCGAGCCACATGGCGAGGCCCGCCCATTCGCCGTAGGGCGCGTACCAGCGGCGCAGCGTGCGGTCGCCGGGGACGCGGCGACGCCCGCGGAGCCTCGCGAGCTTGGCGCGGGTCCAGGAGTCGAGGGCGAGGTGCCCGTTGCGGCCGAGGAGCCGGAGCAGGTGCTCCGCGGCGTACGGCCCGAATCCCTTGATGGCGAGGAGCCGGCGGGCGACCGCGTCGGTCGGCTCGGAGGACCGGCGAAGCCCTTCGAGGTCGAGCGCGCCCGAGGCCACCTCGCGGGCGAGGGCCGCGAAGAACGGAGCGCGGTAGCCCGCGCGGATCTCGTCCCGGTAGAAGCGCTCCGGGACGCGCGCCATGGCGGCCGCCGACGGGAACGTCCTGCCGCCCAGCGGCGCGGCCTCGCCGAGCAGGTCGCAGAGGCGCGTCACCATGGCGCGGGTGAGCGCCCAGGAGCAGTTGGTCGTGCAGAGGGTCTTCACGGCGTCCTCGAACACCGTGGGCGAGCGAAGGAGGCGCCCCGCCCCGCGCGCGAGCGCCCAGCGGAGGTCCGGGAGATCCCGGGCGCGGCCCGCCGCGCGCTCGGCCTCGAGCGCCGCGGCGCGCCTGCGGAAGGGCTCGAGGTCGTCATCGAGGGAGAGGCAGGTGGAGAGCTGGGCCCGCGCCTCCCGCGCCTCCGCCGCGGAGAGCCGCCCCCTCGCGAACGCCCGGAAGGCGAGGCCGCGCTCCGCCTCGGCGACCTCCGCGTTCACGATCCGTCCGCCGGCGAGCGAGAGGGGCCGGGCCAGCACCCGGCGCGCCTCGTCCCAGCTCCAGGGCGGCAGGTCGTACCAGCCGTGGCTGCGAACCGTGAGGGTGAGGTCGAACGGCTCGGGCGCGCGCACGGAGCGGTTCTTACCACGCCGCCGCGCCCATGCCGGGCGAGCGAAGGCCCCGCCGGGATGAGGCTGGGCCGGAGCGAGCGGGGGGATCGGGGGGGCGCGAGCCGCGGCGCGACGAAGTCGCCGCCGCGGCGAGTGTCCCCCCGTTTAGATCGTCCCTTCCATCGTCACGATGTTCACGCCGTAGCAGGACAGCGCGAGAAGGCTCGTGCGCTGCCACTTGCGCTCCTTCGTGGACACGAAGCGGAGCCGGTACTGCTTCGGCTCCGGGGCCTTCTGGATCCTCTCGATCCAGTGGATGAACGACTTGAACCCCGACGAGTTGCAGAACTCGAGCTGCGTGAGATCCACCCGGACCTCCTTCGCCGCCGCCTCGAGCACGTGCGCGTGGACCGCGTCGACGAAGGGGTTCAGCACCACCGCGGGATTCGGCGTGCTGATGGTTCCCCGGAAGTGGACGCGGATGCCCTGGGGATCGAAGCCGAGATGGGCGGAATACTTCTCCTCGGCGACCTGGAGCGCGGGCATGCGGCCCGCGAAGGATGGGTTAGCCATGGGTACCTCCGACTGCCGGGAGCCGCGGCGCGCGCAGCGGGCCACAGGCCTCCACGATGACCCTGCCCGCCTCGCGGCGGACGGAGATTTCGAGCTGCGCCTCGAAGCGGACGCGGGCGAGGCCCAGGCCGCCGCGGGTGTTCGCGGGGTTCTCCCTCATCATGTGCACGTAGTGCGCGAGCGCATCCGGCTCCTCGTTCATGTGCTGGATGCGATCGCGCAGCGCCTGGTAGTCCTCGTCGCTGCAGCGGTTCGAGACGCGGATGGCGACGACGTCGCGCTCCCGGCTCACCTCCAGCATGAGCTCCACCTCCTCGCCGTGCGCCTGCGGCACCGCGTTCTGCATGAGCTCGTGCACGGCGAGCGCGACCTGCGCCTCCCGGTCCTGGCCCGGGCAGGCGCACGCGCAGAACGACTCGGTGAACCTCCGCAGCTCGTCGATGAACACCCAGGGCGGGCTCATCCGGATGAGGAGCTGGATGGGGAAGTCGCCGGTTCGGAAGCAGTCAAGCAAGCTCATTCTTGCGCCTCAGGACGACGCCGGTCATGTCGTCCGCCTGTTCATGAGAGAAGCTCTCCACCGCCGAGAACACGTCCGAGAGGGCCTGCGAAGCGGACGGCACCTCCGGCCGGGCCAGGACCGCGCGGAGCCGATCCTCGCCGAAGAGCTCCGGGGTGCCGTTCTTCGCCTCGAGCAGACCGTCCGTCACGAAGAAGACGAGCTCGCCCGGACGCAGGACGAACTCGTACTCGGGCATGGGCGGCGGCTGGACGTTGGGCGTGAGCCCGACCCAGGGGCCGAGGGGCTCGATGAGGTCGACCGTGCCGCCGCCGCGCGCGATGAACACGGGCTGGTGCGCTCCCGCCGCCACGAAGCGCCCGTCGCCCATGTGGCGCGCCGCCATGAGGGTGAGGTAGTCGTCCCGGCGCATGCGCCTCCTCACGTTCTCGTGCACCACCCGGTTCACGGCGTTGATGACGGACCCGGGCGTCGCGTGCGGATCCTCGGCGATGGCGGAGTACGCCGCGGCCTGCGCCATCATCATGACGAGCCCCGAGTTGATGCCGTGGCCCGACACGTCCCCCACGAGCACCCAGAACGTGTCGCCGAACGCGAGGATGTCGTAGAGGTCGCCGCCCACGTCGTCCGCCGGCTTCATGCGCGCCGCGACCTCGAAGCCGGGCACGGCCGGGCTCACCGGGAGGATGGCCGTCTGGATCTGGTGGGCGATCTCCACCTCGCGCCGGAGCGCCTCGGTGCGCTGCAGCTCGTCGTGGGAGCGCTCCACCTCCTCGACCATGGTGTTGAAGGCGGAGACGAGCTGGCCCAGCTCGCCCGAGTAGGGCGTGCGGACGCGCGTGGAGAGATCGCCGCCCGCCACCCGCTGCATCGACGACGCCACGTCGCCGAGCGGCTTCGCCGCCTGGCGGAGCGAGATCACCGCCGCGAATCCGGCCCCGGCGAGCACCAGCGCGAAGAGCGAGAGGAGTCCGGTGCGGAGCTTGTAGAGGCGGCCGCGCGCCGCCGCCGCGTCGACGACCATGAGCGTGGACCAGCCGGGCGTGTCCTCCGAGTGCCCGGTGCGCACCGCGTAGAAGGCCTTCCCGCGCCCGCGCTCGATCCGCTCCAGCTCCCCCGGCGCGCCCGACGCCTGGGCCGTGACGATGGGCCGGAGGACGTCCAGGTCGCCCTTCGGCACGGTGAGCACGATCCTGCTATCCCGGTCGGCGATGACGGGGAGGTACGCGGCGTTCTGGCCGGAGAGCTCGGCGAGGAGCTGCGGGACGGCGCCGGGCGAGAGCGCGGCGACCACCCAGCCGACGAGATCGGAGGCGAAGTCGCGGACCGGCGCGGTCATGACCACGGTGACGACGTCGTCGCCGCCGGGGAGGATCATGTAGAGCGGCGCGAGCGCGACCGACACGGCGTCGGGAGGGCAGCCGCGACGGAGGTACGCGACGTCCACGACGATGCCGCGCGCGGCCGGCACGACCACCCCGCGCTCCTCGTTCTTCGGCGCCTCGCGGACGAGCGCCAGGACGGCGTCGTGGAGGTCCACGAGCGCCGCCGAGGTGAACGTCCCGCCCTGGTCCTGGATGGTCTTGCGGAGATGGTCCTCGGCGAACTTCGGATCGCCCGAGTCGAGGGTGAGCTGCATCGCCTCGGCGGCGGCCCAGGTCGCCACCGCGAGGCGGCGCTCCCGCTGGAACCGGCCGACCGACTCCTGCACCTCGCTCGCCCGGGCCGCCAGGTGCGCGTGCAGCGCGTCCGAGACGATGGATTCGGCCACGCGCTCGAAGGCGACCACCGCGATGCCGAGCGCGAGCGCGAGGAGCCCCAGCGTGGTGAGGAGGATCCGAAGGCGCAGCGAGGCGCGGGCGCCCACGCGCCGCTGCGGCCGCTCCATCTGGCGATTCGCGTCGTTCACAGGCCGAGCTGCCCCGCGTAGTACTTCAGGAACTCGTAGATGCTCGCCGCCTGCTCCTCGTTGATGCCGGAGTTCGGGCGGCGGATCATGCGCTTCATGTACTTCTTCCACTCCTGCGCGGTGAACCGGGCGTTCACGCTCCGCGCGAGCGGGTGGCACTTCTGGCACTTCACCGAGTACATCTCGTAGTTCTTCTTCTGCTCCGCGGGATACCTGGAGACGTCGATGCTCCCGGGTCCGAAGTCCCGCGGGTCCGGCTTGTCGGCGGCCGGCTCGTTGCCGAGGAGCAGTGCGGCGAGCGCGCTTCCTGCGAGGACGAGCTTCATCATCAGAAGGTCCCCCCGATGCCTGCGTGGTAGGTGTGGAACTCGCCGAAGTCCGTGGTCCGCCACAGCTCCCACGAGAGCTTCACGAAGATCGCCTGGGCCGGCGTCACCACGAGGCCGCCGGTGTGGCGGACGAACTTGCTCTCGCTCGTGAGCTCGGGCGTGGCGCCGGGCAGGGGCGTGCCGCTCCTCTTCAGCTCCTCGTAGCGGTAGACGGCGGAGAGGTAGCTCCCCAGCGGCACCTCGGCCTCGCCGTAGAAGCCCTCCTTGAGGAACCACTTGTCGACGAGCGCGTACGGGTAGGTGGCCGTGGGATCGAGATCCGTGCGGCGCGCCGCGTACTCGCCGCGGAGCACGAGCTTCCCGAAGCGCAGCGTCGCGTCCGCCGCCCACGCCTGGTACTCGCGCGTCGCGTCCCGGTCGTACCGGCCGCCCGTCCACGATCCGCCGATGCTGGCGTCGCCGAAGAAGGAGCCGGGGTCCGGCGAGTACGAGAGGGTGAGCCGCGCGCCGCCCGCGGGCAGGCGGTTGTTGTCGTTGTACGGCACCGAGCGCATCGCCATCCAGTCGATGTCGTTCGAGCCGCGCAGCCCCGCCACGCCGTAGAGGCCGTACCAGACCTGGATCCGCTCGCCGAGCCAGCGCACGCCGTAGAGGAGCACCCCCGTGTCCACGTACGGCAGGGGCAGGACGCCGAGGTTCATGGCCGAGCGAGAGCCATAGGCCATGCGGCCCATGTCGTAGATGAGCGGTGGCGACGCGGTCTTGTACGAGGTGGGATCGACGCGGTTCGAGAAGTCGCCGAACGGCACCGCCAGCCGGCCGAACTGGAGGTTGAACCAGGCCTTGGGCTGGTAGTCGAGGACGACGTGGTCGGCCTCGACGCCGTGGCACCCGATGCACGCCTTGGCCGAGAAGACCAGGTCGTCGTTCACGTCCTTGCTGATCTTGATCGAGGCGGAGGGCGCGAAGGACTGGGGCGCATGCGACGCGACCGTGCGGTCCGGGAGCCCCCAGTAGTCCACGAAGGCCGAGCCCGAGTAGAGGACGCCCTCCGACGCGGCCGCGGCGGCGAGGGAAGGCGCGAGCAGGCCGGCCAGGCCGAGGAGGAGCGCAGGCGCGCGGCGAACGGGCCGCTCAGTCATTCTGGGCTCCGTTCGCGATCCACGCCTCGACCGCCGCGACCTCGCTGGGATCGAGCGCCGAGTCGGCGAGCGGCATCGTCGTGGCGATGCCGCCCACCGTGCCCCCGTCCCCCCGGAGCTTGAGGAGGAGGTAGCTCTCGTCCGGCAGGAAGGGCTCGACGAGGCTCAGGCCCGAGGCCTGCTGCGACGCCACCTGGACGATGGCGTCGTAGGAGGCCCCGGCGTCGAGCCGGGGGAAGTTCGGGGGCGGGCTCCCGCCGTGGCAGGCGGCGCTCGCGCAGCGCGGGACGAGGATCTTCTCGGAGATGGACGCGAAGGTCGCGTCCACGCCGGCGGAGTCCGGCGCGGCGAGCCCGTGCGCGACGTCCACGGACAGGCTTCCGCGCGAGTGGCACTGCGCGCACTGCTCCACGCCCGAGACCGTGTGGCTCGCGGAGTGGACCGCCGCGGCCCCCGTGGCGTGACATCCCAGGCACGCCGCCTGGACGGGCGGCACGGACGGCTCCCCCGGAGCGTGCGCGCTCGTGGCGGGCACCGTGTTCCCGAGCGCATCCACCGTCGCGACGTGACGGAGGGTGGGGCCCTCGTTCGCGGTGGTGGGGAGCGCGCCCGGAGGAATCGCCTCGATGAGGTGGGACGTGCCCTCGTGGCACGAGGTGCAGTCGCGCAGGTCGCCCGGGAAGCGCACGTCGTCGAAGAAGATCGGCGAGGACCCGAATCCGTACACGATGTAGGGCTGGACGAGGTCGAGCGCGGCGGCGCCGGTGCGCTCGCCGGTGTGGATCCGGTGCACGAGCACCTTGAGGTGGATGCTCCGCTCCTCGATCCCGTCGAACGTGCCGGCGAGGTTCACGGAGCCGGAGGGCGACGCCTTGGGCCGACCGCTCGGCGACGCCGCGCCGAGCACCGATCCCCAGTCCGTGCGATCGGGCGTGTGACACATCACGCAGTAGCGGACCTGGTGCCGATTGCCGCCGTGAAGCTCGAAGCGGTCTCCGTGGCATCGCCCGCACTTGTCCTGCGCGACCACGGTGCGGCGCGGGACCGCCGCGTCGGGCGTACCGGCGGTCCACCTGCCGGTGACGGTGTCCACGTACACGACCGGGTTGTCGGGGCCCTCCGTCAACGCTTCCCCGGTGTACGGCCAGTTGAAGGTGTCGGTGGCGGTGTCGTAGCGGGCGGGGGTGGCGCGCCGGCGGGCCTCCATGCCGACGGCCCACGTGCCCGTGGCGCCGGCGGGCAGCGCCGACGCGAACGTGTAGGAGAGCTCGTGCGTGGCCGGGTCGGCCACGAGGGTGAGCGGGTTCGGGTTCCCCGCGTCGCTCGAGTTGAGCAGCGGCGCGCCGGAGAAGTCCGGCGCGGTGGGCCCGGCGATCCGGATCGCGAGCGACGAGAAGGCGCGCGGCACGGGGCTCGGCGTGGGCGCGGTGTCCATCGCGGGGGACGGCGCGTTCGGCTGGAGGAGATCGCCTGCGCGATCCTGCAGCTTGAACACGACCGTCGGGCCCTTGGTGCCGCCGGAGCCGTCCGGGA
Source organism: Anaeromyxobacter sp. (assembly GCA_036523995.1). Classification (GTDB taxonomy): domain Bacteria; phylum Myxococcota; class Myxococcia; order Myxococcales; family Anaeromyxobacteraceae; genus Anaeromyxobacter. The sequence continues at coordinate 6,068 of DATDDC010000237.1, read as the reverse complement.
CGCCGCCGGGCACGAGGTCGAGCACGCGGACGATCGCCAGCGTGGAGGCGTTGTTTCGCGGGCTCCGCCGCGGAAGCTGGTGGATGTCCGCGAGGGGCGCGTAGAACTTCTGCGGCGGCGTCGAGACCACGTGGCACGCCGCGCACTTCGTCTCGTCCGCCTGGGGCCCACCGCTGTGGGCGAAGTGGACGGCGTCCGTGATGGGCGTCGAGTCGAACCAGACCTCTGGATGGCAGCCGTTGCAGGTCCGGCGCGACACCGCGTAGAGGACCTCGTACTCCTGCGGGGCTCCGCCGTGGCAGGCGTCGCACTCGCGGAGGCCGCGCGGGAAGGCGACGCCCTCGGCCACCGCGCGCGCCGGCATCTGGTTGTCCGTCCGGCTCACCACGCGGCCGAAGACCACCTCGCGGCTCTGCGATCCGACGACGGAGAACTTGCGGCCGGCGATGGGCGTGTTGCGCCCGGGGAAGAAGGGAGCCGGGAGCGCCGTCGCCGAGGGGAGCGCCGGCGCCGGCACGGCGGTGCCCCCGGCCGCGGTCTGGTAGAGCGTGGGCAGGTTCTTCCCGCGGTGGATGCGGTGCACGAGGCGGCCCAGCTCGAGCGGGTTCGGGTCCGTCGCCGGGGTGGCCCCGTCGAGCGCCGCGGGATCGACCGTGTCCGGGTCCGCGTTCTGCCAGGTGTGGCAGGTGAGGCAGATCTTCACCCCGGCGCGCTTGCCGTCGTGGTGGGCGAGCGTGCCGTGGCAGCGCTCGCAGTTCGCGGTGAGCACCGTGTCGCGCGGGGCGGGCATCCCGCCGGCGGGGCGGAAGTCGAACGTGGCGGTCGTCGTCCGGGTGCCCGCCGCCACGGCGGAGAGGAACACGCCGACGCGCAGCGTGTCGGTGGGGACGATCCCCGCGGGGAGCGGGCCCGTGAACGTGTAGGTGAACTCGCCGTCCGCGCCGTCGAACGTGCCGGCGGACTCGCTCCCGGGCTGGCGCGCGTTCGTCACCACGAGCGCCGGCGGCGTGGGCGGCCCGGCCGGGCGGAGCTGGACGGCCGTCTCGCTCCCGGTGAGGAGGAGGCTCTTCCAGGCGAAGAGCCCGTCCACCGGGTGCGTGGAGAGCGCCGCGAGGGTGAAGGCGGGGCCGAGCGCGAGCGCCGCGTCGCGCGAGAGCGGCGCTCCGGCCTTGGACAGCGTGAGACTGACCGTGATACGGCCGTCGCCGCCCACCGACGCGCCGGTGATGGTCACCGCCGGGCCGCCCGCGAGCTGGGCGGATTTCGTTGGCTCTCCAACGATCGGACGCTTGCACGCGGTGATCCCGGCGGCGCAGAACGCCGCCAACGCGCCCGCCACAGTTGGGACGCGCCAGGATGCGTGACCGCCTGCTCTCAAGATCCCCTCTTGCGTTGGGTCCGAGCCGACCCCAAAGCGACCGTCTGAATGTTACGCGGTTGACCTTTGTGGGTGTCAATCCGCACGGTTACGGCGACGGTCACACGAGACCGGTACGGGGTCAAAGTTACGGCCGCACCGACGAGCGCGGCTCCGTGCCGCAGGTCGCGAGGAGCGGTGCGGCGGCGCGCCGCGCACGGTCTGCCGCGCCGCCCGCCGCGCTCTCCGCTTTCCGCGCGCTTGGCCGGGCGCGGCGGAAGACGGGCGCGGGCCCGTGTGGGCGCCTGTACGACGGCACGCAGGGATCTGCTACCCTGCGCCCGCTCCATGGTCCGCACGTTCTGCGCCGCGGCAGCCGTCCTGCTCGGCGCCGCCAGCCCCATCCTCGCCACGGCCGCCGACGCGCCCTCCGGCACGGAGGGGCCGGGCCCGAGCGAAGAGGCCCCGGAGTCCGCGCCCGATCACGCGAGCGGCCGCACCTGGTTCGCCCTGCCGGCGCTCTTCTGGCTTCCGGAGACCAAGCTCGGCGCCGCAGCGGTGGGCGGGATTCACTTCCATCTGCACGGCGCGGAGGAGGCGTCGAGCGCCTTCCTCATCGCCGGCGTCGCCATCGAGGGACAGGCCACGGCGGATCTCTCGAGCGACGTCTGGCTCGCGAGCGGCACGCTCCTCTCCGGCAGGCTGCGGGTCGCGAACTACCCCGAGGCGTTCTACGGGATCGGGCCGGACACGAGGGTGAGCCAGCGCGAGGACCTGACGCGGAGGTTCGTCGAGGCGACCTTCGGAGGCGAGCTGCAGGTCCCGGGACTCGACGGACGGCTCCGCGCCGGGCCGCGCGCCCAGGGCCGCGTCGAGCAGGTCCGGGACGCGACGCCGGGCGGCCTCGTCGCGACGCACGCGGTGGCCGGCGCGAGCGGCTTCAGCGCACTGGGTCTGGGCGGATCCGTCACGTGGGATTCGCGCGACGAGAAGCTCTGGCCCACGCGCGGCGCCTTCGCCCAGGCGGCGTACCTCTACTATCCCGCGGCCATCGGCCGGAACGACGGATTCGGCCGCGCGACCGTGGAGGGGCGCGAGTTCCTTCCGCTCGGGCGGGGGCGCGTCCTCGGCCTGGCGGCCCTCCTCGAGCAGTCGCACGGCGAGACGCCGTTCTCCATCCTCGCGAAGATCGGCAGCACGCGCTACCTGCGCGGCATCCGCGAGGGGCGCTACCGGGACAACGTGGCCTGGGCGGCGCAGACGGAGCTGCGCCTCCCGCTCGATCACCGCTTCGCGGCCACGCTCTTCGCCGCCGTCGGGGACGTGGCGAGGAGCCTCGCTGCGCTCGAGGTGCGCACCCTCAAGGTCGCGGGCGGGGCGGGGCTCCGCTACAGGCTCACGGGAGAGGGGGCGACGCTGCGGGCGGACGTGGCGATGGCGCAGGCGGGGCCGGAGGTGTACGTCCTCCTGCTCGAGGCGTTCTGAGCGCGCGTCCGGCCGTGAGCGGTGCACCCAGCGCAGCCCGGCAGTCCTACGCCGTCGCCTCGCTGGCCCCGTGGCACTTCTTGTACTTCTTCCCCGACCCGCACGGACACGGATCGTTCCGCCCCACCTTCGGCTGCGTGCGGACGACCGTCTCCTGCTTGGCGGCGCGCGGCTTCGCGTCGCCGTCCCCGGAGCCGGCCTCCGCGTGCGTCTCGGTGATGCGCTGCATGGCGCGCCGCTGCGCCGCGAGGCGCTTCTGCTCGATCTCCTCCGCGGTCTCCTGCCGGACGAGCTGGAGGCGAAGGACGTTGCCGACGACCGCGCTCTTCACGCGCCAGGTCATCTGCACGAACATCTCGTAGCCTTCCTTCTTGTACTCCTGCTTCGGGTCCTTCTGGCCGTAGCCCCGCAGCCCGATGCCCTGCCGCAGGTGGTCCATGGAGAGCAGGTGGTCCTTCCACTGCTGGTCGATGGCCTGGAGGTACAGCCACTGCTCGTACCGGCGCATCACCGGCACGGCGTCCGCGTCCGTGCCGAGCTCCTCCTCCTTCTGCCGGTAGAGCTTCTCCACCACGTTGTAGACCTGCTCCTCGACGGCGGAGCGCGCCTCGTGCGCCCTGCCCGCGGGCGCGGCGAAGCTCATGCCCACCCCGAACTGCTCCTTCACCATCGAGGAGAGGCCCTCGAGGTTCCAGTCGGCGAGCCGATCCGGGCAGTTCGCGGCCACCATGTCGATGACGAGGTCCTCGACGAGGTCGAGGACGTGCTCGCGCTGGTCGGCCCAGGTGAAGACCTTCTCCTTGCGCGCCTTCACCTTGGTCTTGGGGTCCTCGTCGTACTCGACGACGGGGATGCCCGCGCCGAAGCCGAGCACCATGCGCCGCAGCCGGTAGATCGACCGGCGCTGCTGGTTCATCACGTCGTCGTACTCGAGGAGGTTCTTGCGGATGTCGAAGTTGTGGGCCTCGACCTTCTTCTGCGCGCCCTCGATCGACTTCGTGAGCCAGCGGTGCTCGATGACCTCCCCTTCCTTCATGCCCATCATCTTCATGAGCCCCTGGATCCGCTCGGACCCGAAGATGCGCATGAGGTCGTCCTCGAGGGACAGGAAGAAGATCGACGAGCCGGGATCGCCCTGGCGGCCGGCGCGGCCGCGGAGCTGGTTGTCGATGCGGCGCGACTCGTGGCGCTCGGTGCCCACGATGTGGAGGCCGCCCAGCCCCACCACCTCCTCGTGCTCCGCCGCGGTCTGTCCGCGCAGCTCCGCGGTCCGGGTCTCGAGCTTCTTCGCCCACTCGACCCGGCGGGCCTCGAAGGCGTCCTCCTCCTCGCCCTCCATGGGCAGGTCGGGCTCCGGCCCGACCTCGTGCTTCCCCATCATCTCGGGGTTTCCGCCCAGGATGATGTCGGTGCCGCGGCCCGCCATGTTGGTGGAGATGGTGACCGCGCCTTTGCGACCGGCCTGCGCCACGATCTCGGCCTCGCGCGCGTGGTGCTTGGCGTTGAGGACGTTGTGCGGGACGCCGTGGCGCTTGAGCAGGGTGGAGACCACCTCGCTCTTCGCCACCGAGACCGTGCCCACCAGCACCGGCTGGCCCTTCTGGTAGCGCTTCTCGATCTCCTCCACGATGGCGTTGAACTTCTCGCGCTCGCTCCGGTAGACGACGTCCTCCGAATCCCTGCGGATGTTCCTCTGGTTCGTGGGGATGACGACGACGTCGCGGTTGTAGGTCTTGGCGAACTCCTCCGCCTCGGTGTCGGCCGTGCCCGTCATGCCGGCGAGCTTCGAGTACATGCGGAAGTAGTTCTGGAAGGAGATGGTGGCGAGGGTCTGGTTCTCGTTCTCGATCTTCACGCCCTCCTTCGCCTCGATGGCCTGGTGCAGGCCGTCCGACCAGCGCCGGCCGGGCATGAGACGGCCGGTGAACTCGTCGACGATGAGCACCTCGCCGTTCTTCACGACGTAGTCCACCTCGTTCCGGTAGAGGTGATGGGCGCGCAGCGCCTGCTCCACGTGGTGGAGGGTCTCGATCTCCTCGGGCGCGTAGAGGTTCTTCACCCCGAGCTTCTTCTCGATCTTCTCGACGCCCGGGTCGGTCATGACGATGGTGCGCGCCTTCTCGTCCACCGTGAAGTCGGCGTCGCGGATCATCGAGGGGATGACCTGGTTCACCTTGACGTAGAGCTCGGACGACTCGTCGGAGGGCCCCGAGATGATGAGCGGGGTGCGCGCCTCGTCGATGAGGATCGAGTCCACCTCGTCCACGATGGCGAAGTTGAGCTCGCGCTGGACGTAGTCCTCGAGCCGGAACTTCATGTTGTCGCGCAGGTAGTCGAAGCCGAACTCGTTGTTCTGTCCGTAGGTGATGTCCGCGCCGTAGGCCTCTTGCCGCTCCTTGTCGGTGAGCCCGTGGACGATGACGCCGGTGTCGAGGCCGCAGGTGCGGTAGAGCCGGCCCATCCACTCCGCGTCGCGGCGGGCCAGGTAGTCGTTCACGGTGACGACGTGGACGCCGCGGCCGGCCAGGGCGTTCAGGACGCAGGGCAGGGTCGCGACGAGCGTCTTGCCCTCGCCGGTCTTCATCTCGGCGATCTTGCCGCCGTGGAGGACCGCGCCGCCGATGATCTGCACGTCGAAGTGGCGCATCCCCAGGGCGCGCACGCCCGCCTCGCGGACGAGCGCGAACACGTCCGGCATGAGCTCGTCGAGGGTACGGCCCTTCTTCTGGACCTGCTCCTTCCACTCGGCGACGAGCCTCGGGAAGTCCTGCGGCGCGAGCGCCTTCATGCGCGGCTCGAGCTCGTTCACCCGCGCCACGAGGGGGCGGAGCTTCTTCAGCTCGCGCTCGTTCTTCGTGCCGAGGATCTTCTTGAGGACGTAATTGACCATGTAGGTTCCCGGGCCGCCGATCCTGACCCCTCTCTCAACCGCCCTGGGGTAGAGGGGAAACAGGCGCCCGATCGGCCGCGTTCCCGCGCGGCTGGGCGCACCGTATTACCCCCTCAGGTAACGCAGCGCCAGACGAAATCAAACGGGAGCACCTTCGCATACTTGGGAGTCCTTTTGACACCGGAGGCGTCTCCTCTAGATTGTTTGGGTGCGACGGGCCCTCTGCCCAGCCTTCCTCTCGGCGCTCCTGGGGTGCGCCACGGGCTGCGACCTCTGGCCGGGAGAACTCGGGCGGTGGGATCTCTCCCGCCTGAAGCAGCGCGCGCACCTTCGTCC
>DATDDC010000236.1:0-2786 GCA_036523995.1 Anaeromyxobacter sp. | reverse complement strand
ACGGGCAGCCCATCCTCGCGGGCATCCGGCTCGCCTCGGTCCCGCTCATCCTGGAGGGCGCCGTGCCGGCGGCCGTGCTCGCGCTCGCGGTGGAGGGCGCGTTCGACCTGGCGGAGCGATGGCTCGTGCCGCGGGGGCTTCACCCGGGGCCGGATGCTTGAGCCTGGGAGACGATCCGGCCTGCCCTTGGTTCGCGGGTCTCGCCGGGACCGCTGCGCCCCGGGACCGCTACGCCCCCGGGCGGCGCCCTCAGGCGCAGCGTCCTCGGCGCGCGACGCGGATGGAGTGGCGCGCGCGGACGTGAGCCGATCACGCGGCGCGCCTCCGAACTCGGCGCGCGCTCGCTTCGCGACGCGCGCCTCGGACACCGTCGGCGCGGACGGCTCGGCGATTCGCGCGCGGATCCCTCGATCTCGCGGCGCGCCTGCGGATGCGCCTTCGGACGCCGCCCGGGGGCTTCGCTGGTCCGAGAGGGTGGGCGCCTGTGACCGGGCGATCGTGAAGCTGCGCGCAGCCCGGAGGTTCGGATTCTCTACGCCGCGCCCTCTCCCCCGTCCGCGGCGCGGGGCGGCGCCGCGACGCGCATCTCCGCGAGGAGCGACCTCCACGCCTCCTCCTCCCGCTCGGGCGCGACGAGGGGCTCGAGCGCCGCGATGCGCGCGCGCAGGGCCGCGTCGAACGCGGGCTCCTCCTCGAGCCTCCGGAGCAGGTCCGCCAGCGCGGCGTCGTCGCCCACCGGATAGAAGCCCGGGTAGTCCGCGCCGAGGACGCCCACGGAGCCCGCGATCCACGTGGACAGCACCGGGATGCCGCAGGCGATGGCCTCCGAGACCACGTTCGCGCCGCCCTCGTGCCGGGAGGACACGACGAGCGCGCGGCTCGCCGCGAGGGCGCACAGGGCGTCCGCCCGGGGGCGCGGGCCCACCCAGCGCCAGCGCGGGTTCCGGGCCATCTCCTCGCGGGCTCGCTCCTCGGCGCCTGCGTCGAGGGGCGCCCCGCAGTGGAGCACGTGGACGCGCGAGCCCTCCGGCAGGCGCCGCACGGCGCGCGCGGCGAGGAAGGGGTCCTTCACGGCGCGCAGGTGGGCGAGCACGCAGATCTGCACGCCCTCCGCGGGCGGCGGCGGGCGGCCGGGCGGGCTCGCCGACTGCACGATGGCGCGCGCCTTCTCGCGCACGGCCCTGGGCAGCGCCTGGATGCCGAGCGGCTGGAGCGTCACGAGGCGCGTGGCGCGCTCGAGCGCGTCCTGGGCCTCGGCGGAGCGATCGAGCTCGTCGTAGAGGTCCGTGCCGGTGAGCGCCACGACGAGCGGCGCGCGGGGACGCTTCTCGCGGTAGCGCACCACGGCGGCGTGGCTCTTCCGCGCGTGCAGCGCCACGAGGAGGTCGCACGGCTCGCCCTCGTAGGTCTCGCACAGGCGCACCGCGTGCCCGAGCCTGCGGAGGATGCGGACCCAGCGCAGGGCGGTGACGCGGTTCCCGTTGCGGGAGCCGGCGCGGGCGGGCGTGACGACGACGATCCTCATGGCGCACAGGTCCTGAAGCCGATCCACGGATCGCGGCGGTGGGGCTCGTAGAAGTTGCGGAACCCGTTCCGGACGAGGCGGGCGGTGGTGGCGAAGCTCCCGCCGCGCACGACCTGGTGCGTGCGGAACCACGGCTCGGAGTACTGCTCGTAGGGATCGGGGGAGAAGCCGGGGTAGGGGAGGAACGGCGACGCCGTCCACTCCCAGACGTTGCCCATCATCTGCCGGCAGCCGAAGGCGCTGTCGCCCGCCGGGAACGCGGCCACGTCCACGGCGTGCAGGGCGCGGAAGTCGAGGTGCGCGCGCTCCCTCGTGGGCGGGTCGTCGCCCCAGGGATAGCGGCGCTTCCTCCGGGCCAGCCCGCCGTCCGGCCCGGGCTCGCCCGCCGCGGCCGCCTCCCACTCCGCCTCGGTGGGGAGCCGCCGGCGCGCGAAGCGGCAGAAGGCCTCCGCCTCGTGGAGGCACACGTTCACCACCGGTCGATGCGGCTCCAGCGCCACCCAGCGGTCGAAGTCGCGCCGGAGCCAGCCGCGCCCCTCCCTTCGCCACCAGGCGGGCGCCTCGGCCCCCTCGGCGGAGCGCCAGGCCCAGCCGGCCTCGCTCCAGAGCTCCCGGCGCCGGTAGCCGCCCTCCTCCACGAAGGTCGCGTACGCGGCCTGCGTGACCGGGGCGCGGGCGATGGAGAAGGGCGCGAGCTCGACCTCGTGCTCCCATTTCTCGTTGTCGAAGACGAACGGCTCGTCCCGCGTCGAGCCGAGCACGAACCGGCCGCCCGGCACGCGGGCGTCGCCCCCGAGCGGGCCGGCGCCGACATCTTGCTGAGGGGGCGCGGTCGCTGCGCCCGCAACAGTCGAGGACGGGCCGCTACGCGGCCCTGGGCCCCCCGCTCGCTCGAGATCGATGCTCGCGGCGAAGCCGCGCTCGTCGTTGGGGGCCCCCTGGGGGGCCGGGGCAGCCTCATCCGGCTGCCCCTGCGCTCGCCATCTCCCGTCGAGGACGGCGGACAGCGCGGGCGGGGCCCACCCGAGCGTCTGGCGGGAGAAGGCCATCGCCTCGGCGTGCATGTCCTCGTGGAAGACGCAGAGCTCGACGAAGTAGCGATCCCGCTCCGAGAGGCCCGGCACGGCCTCGAGCACGGCGGCGGCGGTGGCCCGGAGGTACCCCGCGGTCTCGTCGCGGGAGGGGAGGGGGAGCGACCAGCGCGCGTCGTGCGGTATGGCCGACGAGTCGTAGAGCGCGTCGGCGCCGTCGCGGAGCGGCG
>DATDDC010000235.1:0-9873 GCA_036523995.1 Anaeromyxobacter sp. | reverse complement strand
GGGAAGTCTCCTCGACCTCGCCGGCAAGCGAGGGCGTTCACTTTGGGTTTCGAGGAGCTTCCCTTCTCTTTTCACCCTCCGCGAGTTTCCGATTCACACAATTCTAGGGACACGAACGACGGCGGCGGCATCGGTCACCTCGGTGCTGCGCCCCAGCGCCGTCACCGAGTGTCCCCGCGATCGCGCCTCTGCCGCGATCCTCTGCCCGATGGTTCCACCTGCGCCGAACAGTGCGATCTTCATGCTCACACTCCTGCCCGGGCCGCTCCTCCTCGTCCAGCCCCGGTGGGGATCGAGCCCCGTGAGCGGCGCGGCGAGCACGCGCGACGACCCGGGCCCGGCGAGCGCGATCCGGCCGTGTCCGAGCGAGCTCCTTCCTATGATCCCCCCATGTCCAGCGACGCCCGACGTCCTCCAGCGCGGGGGCAGTGCGCAGTCTTCGACGCTCTCCCGGAGCAGACGCTCGCGCGCATCCTCTCGCGCGGGTTCGAGCTCGAGATTCCGCGCGGAGGCACGCTCTACCGCGAGGGCGGCTTGCCGCGGTGCGCGCTCGTGCGATCGGGGCTCGTCCGCGTGTACATGCAGTCCGAGGAAGGCCGCCAGGTGACGGTGCGCTACGCGCGGCCGAACGACCTCCTCGGGGTCGCGGCCGCGGTCGCGGGACCGAGCCCGGTCACGGTCCAGGCGCTCGTGGACTCGCGCCTGCTCGCCTTCGATGCGGCTGCTCTGGCGGAGGAGGGGCGCCGCGACGCCTGGGTCGCCTGGGCGATCGCGGAGGAGCTCGGGCGCCGCCTCTACGAGTCGCTCGATCAGCTCGCGGTCAACGCCTTCGGATCGGTGCGCGAGCGGTTGGCGCGCCACCTCCTCGACGCGTCGATCCCGGGGAAGGAGGGGCACCCGACCGTCGCCGTCACGCAGCAGGATCTCGCCGACGCCGTCGGGAGCGCGCGAGAGGTCGTCGCCCGCGTCGTGAGGGCGTTCCGGGCGGAGAGGCTCGTGCGCACCCGGCCGGGCGGCATCGTCCTGCTCGAGCCGGAGGCGCTCGCGGCGCTCGCGAGCGGCAAGCGGCGCCACGAGCGGGTGTGACGGAGGTCCCATCGATCGCACAGCGCGGTCCTCGTGACGCTCGTGTCCTCTCGCTAGATCCGGAGCGTCGCCGCGGGGCCGAAGCACCGTGGGCGATCGAAAGGATCGAAGCATGTTCGCGATGGACCACGCAGCAACCGCTCTCGTGCTCGCGCGCAGGTACCCGAGGGTGCCGATGCCCGCCCTCCTCCTCTCCGTCCAGGCCATGGAGCTCGTCTGGGTCGCGCTCAACTTCATCGGGGTGGAGCGGACCACCACGGAACCGCACGTCCACACGGTCGCGGATGTTCACCTCTCGTACATGCCGTACTCGCATTCCGTGGCGACGATGCTCGGAGCCGCGCTCCTCGCAGCCGGCGTGCTCTGGGCCGTGACCCGGCGGCGCGACCTCGCCGCCGGCATCGGCCTCGGCATCGCCTCACATCTGGTCCTCGATCTGCTGACGCACGCGCCCGATCTGGTGCTCGCTCCGGGGGTGCCCGCTCCCGGGCTCGGCCTCGGCCTCTACTCGGCCGCACCGTGGGCGGGCTTCCTGCTGGAGCTCGGCTACGGTGTCGTCTGCTGGTGGATCTACCGCGGCAGCCGCGCGCTCCTCGCGACCATCGTCGTGTTCAACCTCGCCAACGTGACGATGTTCTCGGCCGCGCTCCGCGGCCCCGAGGAGCTCATGCCCCGGTGGCCGTTGCTGCTGCCCGCCCTGGTTCTCGCGCAGATCGCGGTGACGCTCATCCTCACGGGTCTCCTGGCGCGCCGTCCCTCCACCGGGCCGGCGCTCGCCGGAGGCCGGGCCCACGCGCCCAGCCTGGGGTGAGCGTCCGCCGCGGGTGCGATTCCCGATCCGCCTCTACCCCGGCCGTTCCCCCGAGGCGAACCACGCCCGCGCGGACGGCCGCGAGAGCGACCAGGCCATCAAGCCGAGCATGGCCGGCGCGGCGAGCATCGCCGCGAGCTCGGCGTCCAGGCGAAGGCTCGTCAGCGCGGGCCCGAAGAGGCCGAGCGCCGAGATGCCCAGCGTGATCGTGGCGAGCAGCGCGAGCTGGACCGCGACCCGGACCTTGCGCGCGTCGCGCCTGAGCGCGATGGGCACGACCGCGATCGCCGCCAGGTACAGCGGGCTCACCGCGCGCTGGAAGGCGTCCGCGTTGCCGCGGAGCACGGTCGACAGCCATCGGCTCGCCCAGCCGCCGGCCGCAGCGTCGGCGATCCAGATCGCGGTCGACACTGCGCCGAGCAACGCGACGAGGCACGCGCTGGCGATGGCTACCCGGACGCTGCGAGGCATCCTCCAAGGCTACCGCGCGCCGCCCGGTGGCGTCACCGGGGTCCAGTACGATGACCACGCCGCCGGCGGAGCGTACGCCCTCTCGCAGAGGCGGGCTCCCGTCGCGCCGTCCGGTCGCAGCCGCGCCGGCGCGCGCTCCGCGCGCCTGCTGCACGCCGCGTCGAGGTGACGCAGCTCCCGGAAGACCCATCGCTGCTCTCGGGCAGTGGACATATGGAGAGCCAGAAACGGAGGTCCCCATGAAAGCGCTCGTCTATCACGGTCCCGGGAAGCGCTCCTGGGAGGAGAAGCCCAAGCCCACCATCCAGGAGGCGACCGACGCGATCGTGAAGATCGCGAAGACCACCATCTGCGGCACCGACCTGCACATCCTGAAGGGCGACGTCGCGACCGTCACCGACGGCCGGATCCTCGGGCACGAGGGAGTCGGCGTCGTCGAGGACGCGGGCGAGGGAGTCTCGACCTTCAAGAGGGGCGATCGCGTCCTCGTCTCCTGCATCACCTCGTGCGGCAGGTGCGACGCCTGCAAGAAGGGCATGTACTCGCACTGCGCGAAGGGCGGCTGGATCCTCGGCAACACCATCGACGGCACCCAGGCCGAGCTCGTGCGGATCCCGTTCGCCGACACGAGCCTCCATCGCGTGCCGGCGGGCGCCGACGAGGGCGCGCTCGTCATGCTGAGCGACATCCTTCCCACCGGGTTCGAATGCGGCGTCCTCAACGGGGAGGTCAAGCCGGGAGACACGATCGCGATCGTCGGCGCCGGCCCCGTCGGCCTCGCCGCCCTGCTCACCGCCCAGTTCTACTCGCCGGCCGAGATCGTCCTGATCGACACGGACGAGAACCGGCTGTCCGTCTCCCGGAAGCTCGGCGCCACGCAGGTGCTGAACGGCGCGGACGCCAGGGCGGTCGAGAAGGTCATGAAGCTCACGGACAGGAAGGGCGTCGACGTCGCCATCGAGGCGGTGGGCATCCCGGCCACCTTCGACCTGTGCCAGGACATCGTGACCGCGGGTGGACACGTGGCGAACGTGGGCGTCCACGGCAAGAGCGTCGCGCTCAAGCTCGAGAAGCTGTGGTCGCACAACGTCACCATCCGGACGCGCCTCGTCGACACCGTGACGACGCCGATGCTCCTCAAGACGGTGACGGCGGGGAAGGTCCAGCCGAGGAACCTCATCACGCACGAGTTCCGGCTGGACGAGGTCATGAAGGCCTACGAAACGTTCGGCAACGCGGCCAGGGAGAAGGCCCTGAAGGTGCTCATCCGGAACGACTGACGCGCACGGTCCCGAAGGGCCGCGGTCATGCCGGGTCTCCCGGCACCGCGGTGACGGAAGACATCGGCGGGCTCGAGCTGAAGGCTCTTGGACGGCCGGGCGCCGCTCACCGCCGCTTCTGGTACGTGCCCATGAGCTCGGCGCGCCCGAGGACGTGTCCCTCCATGGCCTTCTCGAGCTGCGCCTTCGTGGGCTTGCCGAGGTCGCCGAGCACCCGGTCGAGCGCGTAGAGCTTGAAGAAGTAGCGGTGGCGGCCGATCGGCGGGCACGGGCCGCCGTAGCCTGTCCGGCGCCAGTCGTTCAGGCCCTCGCGCGTGCCGGCGGGCAGCGTCTTCACCGCCTCGGCGAGGCCGTTTGCGCTCGGCGGGACGTCGTGGAGCACCCAGTGAACCCACGTCATCTTCGGCGCCTTCGGATCGGGCGCATCCGGATCGTCGACGACGAGCGCGAGGCTCTTGGTCCCGCTCGGCACCCCCGACCACTCGAGCGCCGGCGAGCTGTCCTTCCCCTCGCACGTGTGGACGGCGGGGATCTCGCCGCCCGGCGCGAAGGCCGGGGACTTCAGCGTGAGCGTCATGGCTCCTCCTTCGGCCGCGCCGGCGCCGGGGGACGAGGTGAGCAGGAAGGTGCCGAGCGAGGCGATGATCCCGGCGAAGGTGGCGGCGCGGGTCATGGCCTCATCGTAATCCGCGCGGCGCGGGAGCGCCGTCCGCCGGTCCGTTCTCGCTTGTCCCGCCCCTCCGCCCGTGCTTTGCAGGGCGTACGCCTCCGCCCGCGCCCGCCACCCCGCGGTCCCGGATCTGCCCCGCGCGCTCGCCGCCCTGCGCGCCGTGCTCCGCCCCGGCACGCGAAGGTGATCCCGGTGGGGATGGGGATCGAGCCCGTGACGTCGCCCGCCGCGGCGGGCGCGGCGGGCGCGACCCGTATAGATGGATGGGATGGCCGAGAACGCCGTCGGGCTCGGAGTGATCCTCGCGAGCGTCCGCGAGGGCCGCCGCGGCGAGGCGCTGGCGCGGTGGATCCACGAGCTCGTGGCCGCGCGGCCCGGCGTCGCGGCGGAGCTCCTCGACCTGAGGGACTGGCCGCTCCCTCCCTACGCGCACAAGGACTCGCCCGGCGTCGCGGAGAAGGGCTTCGCGCCCGGGAGCCTCGAGCGCCGCTGGGCGGAGAAGATCGCCTCGCTCGACGGCTTCGTCATCGTCACGCCGGAGTACAACCACGGCTACCCGAGCTCGCTGAAGAGCGCCATGGACGCGGTCTACGGGCCCTGGAACCACAAGGCGGTGGCGTTCGTGAGCTACGGCGGGTTCGCCTCGGGGGCCCGGGCGGTGGAGCAGCTCCGGCTCGTCGCCATCGAGCTGCGGATGGTGCCGGTGCGCGACGAGGTGAACGTGCGGCTCGTCGGCTACGCCGCGGACGAGCGGGGCCACCCCGCGGACCCGGTCTACGCCAAGAAGGCGAGCGCGATGATCGACGACCTGCTCTGGTGGACGCGGGTCGTGAAGGAAGGGCGCGGGCGCCATCCGCGGTGACGGGCCGCCGGGGGGCGCCGCCTCGCCGGCGCGGGACCGGCAGGACGCCCTGGCACCTCACCTCGTCCCGGCGCCCTTGAAGAACGTGTAGCAGAACACGCCGTCCGCCTGGGCGGCCCGCTGCAAGCCCGCGATCCCGCGCCGCCACGTCTCCGCGTCGACGAGCCCCGCCGCGAGCGCCTGCTCGCGCACGCCCTCGACCATGGCGGTGAACGTGTTCCGCGTGAAGCCCTCGACCCGGTCCGGGTGGCTCGAGTCCACGTACACCATGCGCGGCGAGACCGAGACGTCCCGGAGCCCCGCCCCGGTGAGGAGCGGGAAGAGCTGCCTGCCGATGAGGGCGTTCCCGCCGGCGCGGGCCTGGAGCGTGACGAGGCACTCGATCGCCCTGCGCGCGTCCGCGTCGTCGGGGTTGAAGAAGGTCGAGCCGTGGTCGCCCTCGATGGCGGTGAGCGTACCGCCGGGCCTCAGGCGCGAGACGAGGCTCGCCAGGGCCTCGCGCGGCCGCGACAGGTGCTCGAGCACGAAGCACACGAAAACGTGATCGAAGCTCTCCTCTGGGTAGGGCAGCGCGAAGACGTCCGCGCGCTCGAACGTCACGTTCCGCAGGGCGGCGGCCCGCGCGCGCGCACGGGCCGCATCGAGCGACGCGTCGGAGACGTCGATGCACGTGAACCGCGCCTCCGGGCTGTTGCGCGCGAGGGTCACGGTCTGGGCGCCGACGCCGCAGCCGGCCTCGAGCACGCGGCTGCCGGGCGGGTAGCGCGTATCGTGGTGGAGCAGCTCGGTGAGCGTCGAGGCCTGGTCGAGGAGCCGCGCGTGCTCGCGCTCCGAGTGGCCGTGGACGTAATCGGATGGAGCGCGGTCCCCGGGCATCGGCGGATTGTAGCGGGGTCCGAGGCGCGTCCCTACAGCCTGCGCGCGACCGCCTCCACCGCCTTGAGCCCCGTTCCGAACCGCGCCATCGCGTCGCGATTCCTCTCGAGCTCGCCGTACGGGACCCAGCGCACGTTGAGCTCGCCAACGCGACGAAATGCCGGCCGCTGGAGCTGGCGACGGACCTCGTCCTCCCGCTCGTCCGGCGCGACGAGGAACAAGCCGTCGAGGCCACCGCCCTGGGTTTCCGCGAGATCGAGCAGTCGCATGATGCCGGTCTGGATCGTGGTCGTGTGCTCGACCTCGAAGGCGGCCTCGACTCGACTCGATCCACGTCCGAGCCAGAGGACGTCGATGAGAGGGATGAACTCCGCGCCCGCGGCGTCCGTGAGCGCCGGCGGCAGTGCCTCCAAACACCCGTCGCCGAGCCGACCGGCCGGCAGGGCGCGGCTCCGATCGTTGGACGCGACCCATACGTCGTACCCGAGCGCACGACCGAGATCGCGCAGCCACCCCTGGATCTCGACGTGGGTGCGGTCGCCGGCGGAGGCGGCCTCGCGGGCCTTCCGCTCCTGCGCGCTCTCCTCGCGAACGGTCGCGAGGTCGGCCTGCCAGGCCGCGAGCGCGGCCGCATCGTCGCCGCGAGGCGGAGGCGGGTAGCGGCCCGACCCAACGTCGAACAGGAGACCCGCGATCGCGCCGAGATCGTTCGAGAGGAGATCGCGGTGCGCGGCGACGATCCGCAGCGCGCCTTCACGGAGCGCCAGATAGTCGTCCCAGCTGCCGAGCTTCACCTTCGCACCCGCCAGCGCGTTGTAGCCGTTCACGATGGCCGTATTGAAGGGGAGAGCCAGGGTGGGGTGGAGGAAGTAGAGCAGGTTCGCGGCGGCGGGGCCGAGACCCTTGATCTTGCGCTCCGCGAGGCTGCGCACCTCGCGCAGCAGGGCGTCCTCTCCTCCGCAGCACAGGCATGCGCCGAGGAAGCGTCCGAACGCGAGCTGGTTCTCGCGGCTCTCGTAGATGTCGGGGATGCGGAGCTTGGGCTTCCACAGGAACGCGTGATCCGCGCCGCGGAAGATCTGCCGCTGCTCGGCGATCGCGCCGACCACGCTCTCGAGCGAGGAGCCCTTGTAGAGGCTCCCGAACGTCTCCGCCTCGATGTCCGCGACGACCTTTTCGATGCCGCGGCGGATCGAGCGGAAGTTCTTGAGGCGCTCCTCCCACAGGAACCACGTCCGGTACGTGCCACCGGCGTCATCCCGCCAGCGGATCACGAGATCGCGTACGAGCGCGGCGTTCATCGGAGCCCCCGGAGTGTCTGGGGTGATTGTACCGTCGTTCGGCGTTACGCGACTGGACGTTCCGCGCCGGCGCCCTCATCCTCTTGAGACCACATGCGCCGTGCAGCATGCTGGCGCTCTCGCCGCGCATCCCACCCGGCGGGAGAGCGAGGGACCGCGTGGCCGAAGCGCTCGAGGACGTGACGCCCGTCTCGCCGGCGGCGCGGCAGGGCGCCCTGGCGCAGCTCCGCGAGATGCCCTGGGCGTTCTGGGCGACGAACACCATGGAGATGCTCGAGCGGCTCGCCTACTACGGCGTGCGGCTCGTCATCCCCATCTACATCGCCCAGGCGGACGAGCTGCACGGGCTGCACTTCAGCCAGCTCGAGAAGGGCCAGATCTTCGTGCTCTGGGCCCTCGTGCAGAGCGGGGTCCCGATCTTCTCGGGCGGCTTCGCCGATCGCTACGGCTACAAGCGGACCATCGCGGCGTCGATCGCCTTCAAGGTCGCGGGCTACCTGCTCATGGCGACGCAGCGGTCGTTCTGGCCGTTCACCCTCGGATGCCTCACGCTGGCGTTCGGGACCGCTATCTTCAAGCCGGGTGTCCAGGGCACGCTCGTGCGCACGCTGACGCCGCGCACCTCGTCGGTGGGGTGGGGCGCCTTCTACATGCTCGTGAACGTGGGCGGCTTCCTCGGCCCGCCGCTCGCGCACTTCCTCTACGGCTTCTCGTGGCCGGCCGTCTTCTTCGGCTGCGCCGCCATCGTCTCCCTGAACTGGCTCGTCCTGCTCACGTACCGCGAGGTCCCCGCGGGAGGCGATCAGCGCGGCGGACCGCTGCGGGTGGCGGCGCTGACGCTCCGGAACCTGACGCGGCCGAAGCTCCTGGTCTTCATCCTCATCATGTCCGGGTTCTGGCTGATGCTCATGCAGCTCTACGACATGCTGCCGAACTTCATCGTGGACTGGGTCGACTCGTCGGGCATCGTGCGCGCGCTGCACCTCCCGCCGGCGTTCACGAACGCGACGCCGCGCGGCGTGATGATCGCCCAGGAGTGGATGATCAACGCGGACGCGGGCCTCATCGTCCTCACCGTCGTGTGGATATCGTGGCTCGTGGCGCGCATCCGCCGCGTCCACTCGATCTTCGCCGGCATCGTGATCTCGTCGCTGGGGCTCCTCGCGACGGGCCTCACCACCTCGGGCTGGGTCTGCCTCGGCGGCATCCTCGTCTTCGCGGTCGGCGAGATGCTCGCCTCGCCGAAGATGAACGACTACCTCGGGGTCATCGCGCCCGAGGGCCAGAAGGCCCTCTACATGGGCTACGCGAACATGCCGCTCGCCGTGGGCTGGGCGTACGGGTCCTTCATGGGCGGCCGCGCCTACGACGAGATGGGCGACAAGGCCAACCTGGCCCTGCGCTACCTCGCCGAGCACGGCGGGATGGCCTCGGGCGTGCCGCGCACCGCCGCGCTGGCGAGGCTGCAGGAGGTCCTCCACCTCGACGCGGCGGGCGCGACGCGCGTGCTCTGGGAGGCGTACCATCCGTACCGCCTCTGGTACCCGTTCGTCGCCGTGGGGCTCGTCTCCGCGATCGGGATGCTCCTCTACGCGCGGTGGGTCCGCGCCGCCGAGGGCCCCGAGGTCTGAGGGCGTCCGCTCCGCCGCCGCACGAGCCGGGCCGAGGGTGCCCTCACCGCGGCACCGGCGCGCCGAGCCGCACGACGAGGCCCGCGGAGGCGGCGAGGCCGCCCGTCCGGATCGACAGCCCGTAATCGTCCACGCGCGACGTCGCGGGCGCGAGCCAGCGGAGGTCGAGCGCGACGAGCACGTGCGCGAAGATCGCCAGGCGGCCGCCCGCGGAGACGAGCAGCCCCGTCGCTCCCGACCCGATCCTCGCGTCCGTGTCGGTCGCGCGGTACGTCGGGCCCAGGCAGAGGAGGTCGGTGCAGCGGGTCTCCTCGTAGCTGGCCTCGAACTGCGGAATGCTCACGTGGGCCCCGCCGCCCGCCCAGAGCTCGAACGCGCCGACACGCCGGGAGGCCGTGAGCTCGAACAGGAAGGCGCGCGCGCTCTTCGTCGCCGACGTGAAGGTCGTGGTGCCATGGTTCCAGGAGGGCTGGACCGGCACGCTCTCCGTCGAGGCGGACCATCCCAGGAACGCGTTCAGGTCGAGCCGGGTGCCCTCGAACGTGCCGAGGGCGATGCCCACGCCGACGAGGAAGCTCGGCGCGCCCTCGCCCGCGCCGCCGGCGTTCGCCATGAGCTGCCACCGGTAATCCCCCGCGCCGGGACCTGGAAGTCGGAAGGGCGCCTCCTCGGTCCGAGACGGAACGGCACCGGGCGGTGGTGGTGCAGCGGCGATCTCGGGCGGGGTCGGGGTCGGGGTCGCGGTCG
This sequence comes from Anaeromyxobacter sp., assembly GCA_036523995.1. GTDB lineage: Bacteria > Myxococcota > Myxococcia > Myxococcales > Anaeromyxobacteraceae > Anaeromyxobacter. Next base: position 138 of record DATDDC010000235.1, on the reverse strand, counting down.
GGACCGTGGTCGAGGTCGAGGTCGAGGTCGAGGTCGAGGTCGAGGTCGGGGTCGGGGTCGACCTTGATCACGGCGCGGGCGGCGCAGGCAGCTCCGCGCCGGCGGCGGCGGCGAAGCGGAGCGCGAGCTCCGGCCCCC
>DATDDC010000234.1:0-8944 GCA_036523995.1 Anaeromyxobacter sp. | reverse complement strand
ATGCGAGCGACCATGGCCTCGACGTGAGTCTTGCCCAGAGCGAGCGAGCGCTTCACGTCGCCGGCGAGCCACAGCGCGCCGGCGATCCAGGCGGCCATGAACAGCACGTGAAGGAAGAGGAAGTACGGGAAGAGTGAGAGCAAGGGACTTTCCCTTCTAGCGCGAGGGTCGCGGCACTCTACGCGGCGGCGTGTTCGCCGCGACGTCCCTTCGAGGGGGTCCGGCCGAAGTTCACGACGGGTCGCAGTGGCCGAGGCGGCGCGGGGTTCGGGGTCGGCTCGCGCCTGGGTCGGGGCACCAGGGCGTGTCCCTGATCGACACCCTCTAGTACCGGTATCCGTGCGCCACGGGGAAGCGGCGGCCCTCGCCGAACGACTTCTCCGTCACCTTGAGCACCGGCGCCGCCTGGCGGCGCTTGTACTCGCTCGCCACCACCATGCGCAGGACGCGCCGCACCGTGTCCTCGGGGTAGCCGCGGGCCACGATGGCGTCGAGGGAGAGGCGCTCCTCGACGTAGGCCTGGAGGATGGCGTCGAGGACGTCGTAGGGAGGCAAGGTGTCCTGGTCCGTCTGGTCGGGCCGCAGCTCCGCGGACGGCGGCTTCGTGAACGTCCGCTCGGGGATGAGGGCGCGGCCGGCGCGCGCGTTCGCGGCGCGGGCGACGCGGTAGACGAGGGTCTTGGGAAGGTCGCCGATCACGGCGAGGCCCCCGGCCATGTCGCCGTAGAGCGTGCAGTAGCCCACGGCGAGCTCGCTCTTGTTCCCGGTGGAGAGGACGAGGCCGCCCGTGTCGTTCGAGAGCGACATCAGGATCTGCCCGCGGATGCGGGCCTGGATGTTCTGCTCGGCGAGGTCGCCCATGGGCCGGCCCTCGGCCCGCTCGAGCTGCGCGAGGAAGGCCGCGTGCATCGGCTCGATGGAGATCTCCTGGAAGCGGATGCCCAGGCTCGCCGCCAGCGCCGCCGCGTCCTCGCGCGAGTGCGAGGAGCTGTAGCGGGAGGGCATGGCCACGCCGCGGAGGTTCGAAGGGCCGAGCGCCTCCGCGGCGATGCAGGCGGTGAGCGCGGAGTCGATGCCGCCCGAGAGGCCCACGATGGCGCTCCGGAAGCCGCACTTCCTCACGTAGTCGCGCACGCCCAGCACCAGGGCGGAGAGCACCTCGTCCGCCGCGGCGTCTTCCGGCGCCGGCCGCGCCGCGGGGAGCGGCGAGCCGTCGAGTGCGACGACCTCGGCGGGCCCGCCGGAGAGGTCCGCCACGACGAGCGCCTCCTGGAAGAGCGGGGCGCGCGCGAGGATCCGCCCGTCCGCGGCGAGGAGCATCGAGCCGCCGTCGAAGACGAGCGCGTCGTCGCCGCCCACCTGGTTCACGTAGGCGATGGGCACGCCGTGGCCCTCGGCGCTCGTGGCGAGCATGCGCTCGCGCAGGGCCGGCTTCCCCATCGAGTAGGGCGAGGCGGAGACGTTCACCACGAGTCCGGCCGCCGCCCGAGAGAGCTCCGCGATGGGATCGCGCTCGTAGCGCGGCCGGTCCCAGAAGCGCTTGTCGTTCCAGACGTCCTCGCAGATGGAGAGGCCGATCTTCAGGCCCCACGGGTCCACCTCGGCGGCGGTGGCCCGATCCGCGGGGAGGAAGTAGCGGGTCTCGTCGAAGACGTCGTAGGTGGGGAGGAGCGACTTCCGGCCGATGGCGGCGATCTTGCCGCCGGAGATCAGCGCGGCCGCGTTGTACACGCCGGGAGGCGGCGCGCCGGGAGGCGCCTCGGGGAAGCCCACCACCACCGCCACGCCCCTCGACCACTCGGCCGGCCGGGCGAGCTCCTCGAGCGTGCGGCGCGCCCGCTCCAGGAACTCCGGCAGGTCGAGGAAGTCCCGCGGCGGATACCCGCACAGCGTCAGCTCGGGGAAGACCGCGACGAGCGCTCCCCGGGCGCGCGCGGTCTCCGTCGCGGCGCGGACCTTCGCGGCGTTGCCCGCGAAGTCCCCCACCGTGGTGTCGATCTGCGCAAGTGCGATGCGTCCGGATGGAGCCACCGGTCGAGGATGGTACATTAAGGAAACCCATGGCGCGCCGCATTCTCCTCGCGGACGACCCCGGTCCCGTCGTGGACGCGGTGAAGCGCGACCTGACCGAGCGCGGCTGCGAGGTCACGGCCCTGCCGCCGTCCGAGGCCGTGGCGAAGGCCGCGGCGGCCCGCTACGACGCGGCGCTCGTCCACGGGACGCGCCGGTCCGCCGGGGCGGTCGCCGCCCTGCGCGCCGCCGATCCTCTCCTGCCCGTGATCGTGCTCTTCCTCGATCGCAAGGAGGCGCGGGCGCGGGCCGCCGCCGCGGAGGACGCGGACGGCGTGCTCGTGGGGCCGCTCACCGCGTCGTCGGTGGGCACCGTGTGCGAGCTCGCCGCGAAGATCCGCGACGCCTCGGAGCGGGCGGCGGAGCTCGAGGCGGCCCTCGCCGCGCGCCGCGAGCCGGGCGGCCAGGACCTCGCCTTTCTCAAGAAGCTGCTCTTCGTCGAGGTGAGGCGATCGCGGCGCTACGGCTACCCGCTCTCGCTCGCCCTCGTCGAGGTGGACGGCTGGCAGGCCATCGCCGCGAGGACGCCGCCCGCCGAGCGCACCGCGCTCCTCGCGGAGCTGCTCCGCCTCGTCACCGGTTCGGTCCGCGACATCGACCTGGCCGTCCCGCTCGCGGGGGAGAAGCTCGTCGTGCTCCTCCCTCACACGCGGGCCGAGGGGGGCTTGCGCGCCGCGCGCCGGCTCTGCGCGAAGATCCGCGAGCGCGGAACCCTCACGGCCAGCGTCGGCGTGGCCACCCACGCCGGCGACGGCACCGTCTCGTTCGGCGCCCTCGTGAAGCGCGCCGGGGAGGCCCTGGCGAGGGCCCGCGCCGCGGGCGGGGACCGCGCCGAGGCGGCCGATCCGGTGAAGAAGCGGGATCGCATCTCGATCGGATAGCCGCCGGGCAGGCGCCGGGATCCTAGGTTTGGGCCGCGATGCTCCGCGGCCGCTCCGCGCTCCTCTCCCTCTCCCTCACCACCGCCTTCCTGCCCACGGGCGGCCCCGTCGCCGCCGACGCCGAATCGGGCCGCGCGCTCTGCACCGGCCGGTACGCGGACAGCCTCGCCGCGATGACGGCCACCGCCCGCTCCCGCGAGGCGCGCCCCGCCGCGGACTACGTGTATTGCCTCAGGGCCACGGCCGTGTACGAGCACGTCTCCTACGGCCGGGGCGGGAAGCTCCGCCGCCACTACCACACCAAGGTGCGGCACGGGACGGGGTTCGCGTACCGCCAGAAGGGCGGCGAGTGGCTCCTCGCCACGAACCAGCACGTGGTCGCCTTTCCCGAGGTGACGGGCGACGGGGCGGACCTCGAGGGCGTGCCGCCCGGCTCCCGGCGGGTGCGCGCGGAGGTGAAGCTCGTCGCGAACGAGGCCGAGCCCGACGGGCCCGATCAGCCGCGCCTCGCCGCCGTCGTCGAGGACGAGGCGCTCGACGTCGCCGTGCTCGCCTCGAAGAGGCCGCTCCGGATCATGCCGTACCGGCTCGGTCGATCCGCGGATCTGCGCGTCGGCAACGCCGTCCTCGTGCGCGGCTTCCCGCTCGGCGCGTTTCCGGCCGCGAATGGCGGGCGCGTGATCACGGTGGGCCAGAGGGACTTCGAGCGCGGCTGGGATCACGAGGACTTCGCGGTGGACGCGCTCCTCAACCTCGGCAGCTCCGGGAGCCCGGTCCTCGCGGTGTCGTGCGAGACGGGCGAGCCCGAGCTCGTGGGCATCTACCACGCGGGGTACCGGGGCGCGCAGGGGCTGAACGTGGTCGTGGCCGTGGATGGCCTGCGCCGCGTGCTCGAGGACCTGAGCGCGCCGGCCCGCCCCGCGCCCGAGCGCGTCTCCGGCGCGGATCCGCGCGAGGCCAGGGCCGCCCTCGCGAGCGGTCCGCTCGTCATGCCCTTCGGCGGCCGGGCGTTGCGGGTCGAGCGGGACGGCGACGCGGTGAGGTTCGGCGTGCTCGACGCGGCGTTCCCGCTCTCGAACCGGGTGGAGGTGTCGATCCTGGACCGCGGCGCGCCGGCGGCGGGGCGCGCGGCGGAGCTGCGGGAAGCGCTCTGGGAGCAGCTCGGGCTCGTCCTGCGCTTCCGCGCGGCGGACGCGGGCCGCGAGGCGCCCGCGCTGCGCGAGCGGATCACGGCGAGGGTGCGCGAGCGCGAGGAGGACCAGGCGGAGCTGATCGCCGCCGTGCGAGCGGGAGCCGAGGGGCTCGCGCCGGCGTTCGTCGCCGATCAGGGCGCGCCCCTGCGGGAAGGGATGCGCCCGCGTCAGCCGGGACCCGTTCTCATCCTGGGTACCCACTAAAGAAGTGTACGGTAATGGATGTCACGCCCCATCTGGGACTCGTACGGAAGGTCCACGCCCCTTACGGGAATCACTTGAGAAAAATTGATTGGCGTAGGGCCGTTGTCGAAAGTCGACGCGGGGGGGTGGCAACCTGTAGGGGCGTTATTAACCTCCTCTCCGCCGGTGACGGGCGACCAGGCTGGGGCATGTAGAATGAGCCCTAGCCCGTTTGGAGGTCACACCACCAGCGAAACAGGCCAAAAGGCCGACTTCCGGAGAAGGGAACAGATGGCCCAGATCGATATCGAGATCCTCACCCCGTTCGCTGCGAAGTTCATGGAAGGCACCACGCTGACCCCGGCGGAGCGCGCAGAGGTGCTGCGCATCGCCCAGGGATTCGCGTGCAAGGACTCGGCGGCCGCCGCCGGCGTCTCTCCGGAGACGATCCGGGCGCGCCGCAAGCGCATCTACCGGAAGCTCGACGTGCCGGGCTCGGGCGAGCTCCTCGCCTCGCTGCTCGCGCTCTCGCTCAGGATGCTCGCCAAGGGCGAGCGGATCGAGCCGCGCCCCGTCACCCCGACGCAGCCGACGCAGAGCGCCGGCACCGCGGCCGTAGCGCGGTGAGCCTTCCCGACGGTTGGTCTCGCTCCGGCGCAGTGATCCTGCCGGGGGGGCACTCGCCTTCGGCTCGCGCCCTCCCGGTCCCCCCGCTCGCTCAGGGGCAGCCTCATCCGGCTGCCCCTCCGCGAGCACGCGCTTTCACTTCAACCAGCGCGCGATCCGCTCGGCGACCTTGCCGGGCGTGAAGCCGTACTCCTCGGCCAGCGCCTTCTCGGGCGCGCTCGCGCCGAAGCGATCGATCCCGATGACGAGGCCGGAGCGGCCGGCGAGCTTCCACCACTCGAGCCCGCGCGACGCCTCGATCACGGCCACCGGAAGGGCCGGGGGGACGACCGCGTCGCGGAGCTCCTGCGGCTGGGCCTCGAAGCACTCGCGGCAGGGCAAGGACACGAGCCGGCCCAGGATCCCCTTCTTGGCGAGGACCTCGAGCGCGGCCTGCGCGAGGGGGACCTCCGATCCCGTCGCGACCACCGTGAACGTCGCGCCCCCGGGCGCCGCGACGGCGTAGCCGCCGCGCCGGGCCGCCGCGGCATCGAAGGCGGCGTCGCGCTTCACCGGCGCGAGCTTCTGCCGCGTGAGGACGAGGGCGGTGGGCCCGTCCCGCCGCGCGAGCGCGTGGGCCCAGGCGAGCGCCACCTCCTCGCCGTCGCAGGGCCGGACGACGTGCAGGCCCGGGATGGCGCGGAGCGCGCCGAGGTGCTCGATGGGCTGGTGGGTGGGCCCATCCTCGCCGAGGAAGATCGAGTCGTGCGTCCAGACGTAGATGGCCTGGAGCCGGGAGAGGGCCGCGAGGCGGACCGAGGGGCGCATGTAGTCCGAGAACTGGAGGAACGTGCCGCCGAAGGGGATGAAGAGCCCGTCGTAGGCGAGCCCGTTCAGGATGGCGCCCATGGCGTGCTCGCGGATGCCGTAGTGCACGTTCCGGCCCGCGGGGGTCTCCGGCGAGAACGATCCGCCGCCCTTGATGTCGGTGAGGTTCGACTCCGCGAGATCGGCCGAGCCGCCCACGAGCGACGGGACGAGCGGCGCGATCTTCTGGATGGCCGCGGCGGAGAGCTTGCGGGTGGCGTCGGCGCCTGCGGCGCCTTCGAGGATCCGCTCCTGGATGCGCTCCGGCACCCGGCGCTCGACGTGCGCGTCGAGGAGCGCTGCCCGGTCCGGGCTCGCCGCGCGCCACGCCTTCTCCTTCGCCTTCGCCGCCCGCGCGGCCTCGACCTTCTCCGCGGAGATCCCGTTCCAGAGGGCGCGGACGTCGTCGGGCACGAGGAAGCGCGGCTCCTCGGGCCAGCCCAGGTTCCGCTTCGTCGCCCTGAGCTCGTCCTCCCCCAGCGGAGCGCCGTGGACGGCGGACTTCCCCGCCTTGCCGGGCGAGCCGAAGCCGATGGTGGTGCGCATGCGGATGAGCGAGGGCCTTCCGCCCTCCGCCTTCGCGCTCGAGATGGCCCGGTCGATGGCCTCGTGGTCGCGGCCGTCGACGGATTGCACGTGCCAGCCGTAGCCCTCGAAGCGCTTCGAGACGTCCTCGCCGGTGAAGGCGATGGACGTCCGCCCGTCGATGGTGACCTCGTTGTCGTCGTAGAGGTAGACGAGGCGGCCGAGCCGGTTGTGGCCCGCGAAGCTGGCCGCCTCCGCCGCCACGCCCTCCATGAGATCGCCGTCCGAGACGATGGCGTAGACGATGGGCTCCGCCAGCGGGCTCCCCGGCCCGAGCTTCGCCGCGAGCATGGCGTGGCCGAGCGCCATGCCGACGCCGTTCGCGAACCCCTGGCCGAGCGGCCCACTTGTCACCTCGACGCCGGCGAGGTGGCCGAACTCGGGGTGCCCGGGCGTGCGCGAGCCGAGCTGGCGGAACCTCTTGAGATCGTCGAGCGTGCAGTCGAAGCCGGCGAGGTGGAGGAGCGCGTAGAGGAGCATCGAGCCGTGCCCGGCGGAGAGCACGAAGCGGTCGCGCCCGATCCAGCGCGGGTCCGTGGGGTCGAAGCGGAGGTGGCGCGCCCAGAGGACGAAGGCCATGTCCGCTGCGCCCATGGGCATGCCGGGGTGGCCGCTGTTCGCCTGCTGGACCGCGTCCGCGGCCAGCATGCGGATCGTGTTCACCGCCTTCTCGACGAGATCGCGGCTCGCGTTGGGCAAGGGGGGCTCCTCTCCTCTGCGCGGGAAGCGGGGAACATCGCGCAGCGGAGGAGGGAGATCAAGGACGCAGGAAACGTGCCCGTGCGCGGGCACGGGGACGCCACGCCCACGGGTGAGGCTGCATGTCAGGCCGGGATCAGCACGACCGATCCGGTCGTCTTGCGGCCCTCGAGATCCCGGTGCGCCTGCGCCGCCCCGGCGAGCGGATAGCGCTTGCCGATCTCGATCTTCACCTTGCCGGAGCGGACCATCTCGAAGAGCTCACCCGTCCCCTCCTCGAGATCCGCGCGCGTCGCGGTGTAGTTCGCGAGCGTGGGGCGGGTGAGGAAGAGCGATCCCTTGGCCGACAGGATGAGGGGGTCGATGGGTCCCGTCGCCCCCGAGGCGTTGCCGAACGACACCATGAGCCCGCGCGGCCGGAGCGAGTCGATGGAGCCCGCGAAGGTGTCCTTCCCGACGGCGTCGTAGACGACGGGCACGCCGGCGCCCTTCGTGAGCTCCCGGACGCGCTTCGGGAAGTCCTCGCGCGTGTAGACGATGGTGTGCTCGCAGCCGTGCGCCTTCGCGAGCTTCGCCTTCTCGTCGGAGCCCACCGTGCCGATGGTGGTGACGCCGAGGGCGCGGAGCCACTGGCAGGCGATGAGGCCGACGCCGCCCGCCGCCGCGTGCCAGAGCACCGTCTCGCCGGCCTGGACCCGGTGGGTCTTCCGCACGAGGTACCAGACCGTGAGCCCCTTCAGCATCATGCCCGCGGCCTGCTCCTCGGAGATCTCCTTGGGCAGGCGCACGAGCCGGTCCGCGGGCATGACCCGCTTCTCGCTGTAGCCGCCGGGCGGCCCGCCCGCGTAGGCCACGCGATCGCCCGGCTTCACGTGCGCGACGCCCGAGCCGACCGCCTCGACGACGCCCGCGCCCTCGACGCCGAGGGTCACGGGAAGCGGCATCTTGTAGAGGCCGGTGCGGTGGTAGGTGTCGATGAAGTTCACGCCGCAGGCGGCGTGCCGGACGCGCGCCTCGCCCGGGCCGGGCTCGCCGACGGCCACGTCCTCGAGGCGAAGCACCTCCGGGCCGCCGGTCTCGTGGATGCGGATCGCCTTCGCCATGATGTCCTCCGACGCATCCCGTGCCGGAGCGCGCGCCCCTGCCCGTGCCCGGCCGCCGGGAATCCGCGCGATCCGTTACCGCGAACGGCACCGCGCCGCCAGGGCGCGCTAGGGGCCATCCGCGCGCCAGCCGGGCACGAGCAGGAGGATGCCGAGCAGGATGGCGACGAGCAGCGCCCCGGGGTGACCCGAGAGACCGATGGCGGTGAGGCCGCCCAGGGCCGCGAGGGCCGAGGCGGCGGCGCCGAGCTGCCAGCGCCAGTCCGGAAGGGCCCGCAGCAGCCGGAGGCCGATGGGAGCGGAGAGGGAGCCCTCCGACCCGCCGCCCCAGCCGCCTTCCATGCGGAGGCGCAGCCGCTCGCGCTCGCCCACCTCGCGCGCCAGCTCCTCGCCCATGGCCCGCTGGGCGCGGGCCATCTCGGCCTGCGCCCGCTCCGCCAGGACCCTCCGCTCGGCGGAGGCCGCCTCCTCGCGCGCCGCTTCCTCCCTGCGCTTCGCCCAGAGCTTCTCGTTGAACTCGCGCTGCGCCGCCGTGTCGAGGCTGGCGTTGCAGTTCGTGCACACGGTGGCGAAGACGCCGTGGTCCATGCCGCATCGCATGCAGCGCGTGAAGGGCTGCACGCCGGCCTCGCTCTCGAGGAGCTCGATGCGCGGCGGCGGCTCCGGGCCGAAGCGGTCGAGGTCCGCCCCCGAGGAGCGCGGCGCCCCGGGCGCCGGGCCCGGCCGCTGCACGCCCTCGAAGCGCTCGGCGGTGCCG
>DATDDC010000233.1:0-10977 GCA_036523995.1 Anaeromyxobacter sp. | reverse complement strand
GACCTCGACCTCGACCTCGACCTCGACCTCGACCTCGACCCCGACCTCGACCTCGACCCCGACCCCGACCGTGCGACGCCTGCTGCCCATCCTCCTCCTCGCCACGGCCTGCGCCACCGCGCGCCGGCCCGTCGTCCCGGTCGACGCGGCGCCCGCGGCCGATCTGCCGCCGGCGGTGGCCTTCCCTCCCGAGGAGGTGAAGGTGAGCCGGATGGACCTCGAGCTCGAGGGGAAGAACGACGAGGAGCTCTTCGCCGTGGGCACGGCCGCGTACGGCGCGGGGGACTTCGCGCGCGCCTCGACGGCCTTCGCGCGCCTCGCGGACCTCCACCCCTCCTCGCGCCACGAGGCGGCGGCCCTCTTCAACGCGGGGCTCGCCTTCGAGCGGCAGGACGAGTGGCGCCTCGCCCTGGAGCGCTTCCGCACCCTGGAGCGGAAGTACACGGGGCCGGACGCCATCGAGGCGAGCTTCCGGATCGCGGAGTGCCAGTACCATCTGCGCGAGCTGGCCGACGCGCGGGCGACGCTCGACGCCCTGGCCCGGCGGTCGGAGCTCGGCGCGGCGGATCGCGTGCGGGCGCTCGCGCAGCGCGGCATCGTGGAGCTCGAGGACGGCAGGAGCGAGGAGGCCGAGAAGACGCTCCGCCTCGCGCTCGGCACCTACGCCTCCGCCAGCGAGGACGAGCGGCTCGACGAGCGCTTCGCGGCGCAGGCCCAGTTCTACCTGGGCGAGGTCTACCGCGAGTGGTTCCGCGCGCTGCCCCTCGATCCGTCGAAGGGGAACGACGCGGCGCTGGAGAAGGATCTCGAGCGCAAGGCGGAGATGCTCCTCTCCGCGCAGGGCCACTACCTGCGCGCCATCCGAATGGGAAACGACCGCTGGGCGGTGGCCTCCGGCTATCGCATCGGGGAGCTCTACGAGGAGCTGCGTGGCCGGATGCTCGACGCGCCGCTCCCGCCGGGCCTCGACGAGGAGCACGCGCAGGCCTACCGGGCCGAGCTCAGGAAGCGGGTGCGCGTCCTCGCCACGAAGGCGATCACGGCCTACGAGCAGACGCTCTCGCGCGCCTCCCGCTCCGGCGTCGACGATCTCCGCTTCCTCGCCGACGCGCAGGCCTCGCTCGAGCGGCTCAAGGCGGCGCTCGCCGAGGAGGCGCGGCCCACGATGTGATCGCGGCCTGCGCCCGGGCCGATCGCGCGCGGCGGCGCCGCGGGGCGGTTCCACCCGGGGCGGAAACGCCCGCTTGCGGCCGGGCCCTTCGCCGCTCCGCTCCAGGGTCCACGGGCCGCTCACCCCGGCCCCGCCGGCGCTTGCAACGCCCCGCGCCGCCCCTTACTCCACGCGGCACCCGAAGCACGAGCCGAAAGGAGACGGGCCATGGTGACCGAGGCGCTCTTCGTACGCATGGAGGCGAAGCCGGGCAAGGAGGAGGCCGTCGCGAGCTTCCTCAAGGACGCGCTGCCGGCGGTCCAGGCGGAGCGCGACACGGAGGCGTGGTTCGCGATCCGGCTCGGCCCCTCCACGTTCGGCATCTTCGACGCCTTCCCCGACGAGTCCGGCAGGCAGGCGCACCTCGCCGGCCGCGTCGCGGCGGAGCTCAAGAAGCGCGCGCCCGAGCTCTTCTCGACGGCGCCCGCCATCGACAAGGCCGACGTGCTCGCGGCGAAGCTGCCGCACTAGCGGCGCCGCCTCTACGGCTGGAAGGGGTTCAGGCCGAGGAAGCGCGGCGCCGGCGTCGCCGCGCCCTCGGCGCCCACCGCCGGCAGGAGCGTGACGACGTCCTTGCCGTCCGCGTCCTGGCCCGACGGGAGCGGCAGCTCCGGGTGATCGAAGGGCGCGCGCTGGTAGAGGACGCGCTCGTCCGTGAGCGACACCAGGAACGCCACCAGCGCGGCCACCTGGTCCGGCGTCAGCCCCAGCGGCCGCACGAGCGGCGGACGCGCCTCGTTCGCGAAGTCGCCGCCGTCGTCGTAGAACTCGACGACCTGGCGCAGCGTGGCCTTGCCGCCGTTGTGGAAGTACGGGCCGGTCAGCTCGACGTTGCGCAAGGACGACGTCTTGAAGCCTCCCGCGACGGCGGTGGGCTCGGTCCTCGTCAGGCCTCCGCTCAGGAGGGGGAAGCTCGTGCCCGGCGCCAGCACCTCGCCGGCGAACTTCGACGTGAGCGGCGCGGCGGGCGGCGTGAGCGGGATGCCGGCCGCGGTCATGCACCCGAGGCCGCTGCCGGGGACGCGCACGACGGAGGGATCGGGGAGCGTGTCCCGGTAGAGCTCCGTGAACGAGAGCGGCTGGCCGAAGGGATCGACGCCGCCGAGCCCGAGGTTCTCCGCGGTCGGGCGCACGCCGAGGTTGTACCAGCCCGTGTCGTAGGTATCGATCCTCGCCGCCAGCGGCTCCACGGCGGCGCCGCCGATGCCGACGACGGTCACCGCGTGGCGCCCGGCGTCGAGCGAGATGGCGTCGGTGCCGAGGGGCACGGGAGGCGGCGGCTGAGGCGGCGGGGGCGCCGGCGTCCGGAGCCCCATGAACATGCGCTCCATCCGCAGGTCGAAGCCGCCCACCTCGAACGCGACGGAGCTGACGTCGATCCCCGTCGTCACCTTCCGCAGCGAGGCGCTCGTGGTCTCGGCGCCGGCGTGGCAGAGGCTGCACCCGAGGCCCGCGCCCGGGGGCAGTCCCGCCACGCCGGGGAGCGGGATCGGCTTCTCGAACAGCTCGAGCCCGGCCAGGATGTCGGCGCGGGTGATGGGGCGCGTTCCGCCGCCCGCGAGGGGAAAGCCGATCCCCTCGGCCGCGAGGCGGTTCACCACCGGATCGAGCTGCGCGGGGTCGTCGCTCGCGAGCGTGGCCGTGCTCACGTCGAAGACGCGCGTGGCCACGTATCGGTCCATGGGGCTGTCGTCCGGCACCAGGGTGGCCTCGTACAGCATGATGGAGAGGCCCCAGAACAGCGAGAAGTCGGCCTCCATGAGCGAGTACGCCTTGCCGTCGAGCGTCACCGGGCTCGCGGCGTTCCACCACCGCGGCTGGAACGCGCTGCGGATGAGCGCGGCGTACGACGTGGCGAGACCCCTGGCCGCCGGGTCGGCCAGGGGCCCGAGGACGCCGTCCGTCGCGCTCACGACCTGCAGGCCGAGCGGCCTGCGGCGGAGGAGCTTCCTTCCCAGCTCCGGGAAGGTCCGCCCCGCCGCGGACATCTCCGTGGGGTTGAGCGGCGGGCCCACCGCCTGCGACGCGAGGCTGGCCCCCGGGATGCGCACCTGCACCGGAGCGATCGTGCCGAGCGCGTCGACGACCTTCCAGACGCGAGCGGCGCCGTCGCGATCGCCGAACGGGTTCGCGCCGTTGAAGACGAACTGGGCGCGCCCGTTGAAGAAGCTCCGGTGGTTGAACACCGCGCCGATGGCGGTGGGAGTGTTGAGCCCCGTCGCCTGCCGGAACGTGCCGAAGACGGGGTCGGGGGCGGGGATCGCCTGCTCCTCGCCGCCGGGGCCGATGCCGGCGAAGAGGCTGCTCCGCACGCCCTGCGAGCCGGCCACGTCGTCCACGTCCCTCGAGGCGGCGGGGTCGGTGAAGGGGAAGTCCGCGGCGGTGAGCGTGAAGTTCGGACCGTAGAGGATGGCGCCGAAACGACCCCAGAGCCCGTCGGCGCCGGGGTTCAGCTGGTTCGTGATCCGGACGTCGGCGCCGGCCTGGTGATGGCACGTCGCGCACGCGGTCGCGTCGTCGCTCCCCGCCTGCACGTCCCAGAAGAGCGCCTTCCCGAGCTGGATGGCGCTCGCCAGATCGGCGACGTACTCGACGAGGTCCTCGCGCACGAGCGCCGCGCCCGCCGTGTCGACGGGGATGACGGGGTTCGGGACCGTCTTCAGCGACGTGAGCGGAAGGAACGGGAGCACGCCCCCGGTGCCGGGCGGGAGGACGAACTCGCCGAAGCCGAGCCCCGGAGGCCGGCAGGTCAGGGTGAACACGGAGGACGGCAGCGCGACCGGGAACGGGAGCGCCGCCGAGCGGCCCCCGCCCGGCGCAGGGTTCCGCACCGAGATCGCGCTCGTTCCGGGAGAGGCGATGTCGCCGCCCGGAACCTGCGCGGTGAGCGTGGACGGGTCCACGTAGGTGGTCGGGAGCTCGACCCCGTTCCACAGGACGATCGACCCTCCCAGGAACCCGCTGCCCGTCACCGTCAGCGTGAACCCCGCGCTGCCGGCGATCTCGCCCGGCGGAGACACCGAGAGGAGGATCGGAACGGGATTCCCCGGGACGACCTCGAAGCTCGCCGCGACGACGTTGGAGGCGCTTCCGCCGGAGTCGAAGACCTGCACCTCCACCGTGTAGCTGGCGACGGCGCTCGTCGGGATCGAGAGGGTGCCGCTCAGCCTGCGGCTCGTCGCGCCGGGGGGATTCTGGGTCTTCCCGGTGAGCCGCTTCACCGGCGCACCGGAACCGTCGAGGATCGTCACGACGACGTCGGTCACGTCCGCGCCGGCGTCGGAGACGTCCACCGCGAAGGACACGGGCAGGGAGCCGCCCCCGTCGTTCCGCGCGGCCGAGGAGGGCGAGAGGACGAGGTTCGCCAGGGAGGGAGGCGAGGCTTCCTTCGACGCCTTCCTGCATCCGAGCGCGCCGGCGCCGAGCCCAAGCGCGAGGGCCCACGCGAGGAGGCTGACCGCTCGAGGGACGCAAGCCGACATTCACAGCTCCGTGCCCCACGAGCCGCGAACATCGTATTCCACCTCGGGTTCACCGAGCGCGCCGCGAGTCGGCTCGGGTGGGTGCCGGCCCGCAAGCGCCCGAGCGCGACCGTGTCGCGATTCGCCGCGGCGCGGCGGCGGCGGGCGCGAAAATCCCGTGCGCGGCCGGCGGTCTTCACCCGCAGTGCATGGAGCGGCACGTGCCGCCGGCGCTCGCGGCGCAGCAGTAGAGCGGCTCCCCCCAGAAGTCGTGGAAGCGCACGGTCCATCCCCCGAGCGCATCCACCTCGACCACGGTGTAGCCCCACGCCGTCGTGGCGAAGCGCGCGGTGGCGCGGGCCGGCGTCACGAACCGCAGCCGCATGAACCCGCCCATGGCCGTGCTGCCGGAGACGAACACGTCGAGCCCGTCGAGCGAGAGGTGCTCGAGCGTGTGGACGTGGCCAGCGAAGAACGCCCCGGCCCGTCCGCCGGCGGCCGCGAGGAGCCGGGCCATGCGGGCCGGGAACGGGGAGCGCCGTCCGACGCGGTAGCCGTGCACCGCGGCGGGCGCGTGGTGGCCGGCGAGGAAGCAGAGCCGGCCGGCGCCGCACTGCGCCGTGGCCCGCCGCACGAACTCGACCTCGCCGTCGAGCGTGAACCCGCCGTAGTCGGCCACCACGACGTTCGTGTCCACGACGACGATGCGGACCGGCCCGCGGTCGACGACGTAATGCCTCCCCGGCATGGTCCACGTGGGCGTGCGCCTCGCCACCTCGAGGCAGGCGCGGCGCCGGACCGCCTCGTCGCCGGCGAGCCCGGGGACGGCGCAGCGATCTCCGCCCCAGCCGATGTCGTGGTTGCCGAGCGCGAGGTACATGGGCACGGGGGCGCCGTCCCTTCCGCGCAGGGCGCGAAGCGGCCCCTCGTTCTCGTCGAAGACGGGATCGTCCGCCGGCTCGGCGCCCGGCGCCACCGTGGCGCCGTCCTCCTCGAAGCGGCAGCGCTCGGCGCCGGCGCGCAGGGGATCGGCGCCGCAGTAGTAGAGGTTGTCGCCGAGCTGGAGCGCGAGATCGAACGGCCTCGCCGCGTTCGCGCGCAGGATGGCGCGCGCCACGAGCCGCTGAGCGAGCGTCCTGCGCCCGAAATCTCCGAAGACGAGGATGCGCAGGGCGGGCGCGCCCGGCGGCGCGGCACGGGCCGACGGCTCTTCCCGGTAGACGTCGTGCGCGCAGGAGAGGGAGGCCGCCGCGGCCAGGCAGAGCGTCCAGCGGCGGCCTCGCCATGGGCCCATCCGCTCAGAGCACCTGGTACTGGATCCCCGTGACCACGGAGGGAAGCTGGTCCTGATCGCCCCGGAAGCTCCTGTAGAAGGGGATCTGACCGCGGACGAACAGCCACGCGCCGCCGAGCGCGTTGAAGTAGAGGCCCGGCGCCGCCGAGAGCACGGTCCCGCCGGTGTTCACGACGGTCGCGCCGGCGTCCTCGTCGGCGGCCGCGTACCGGCCGTCGACGCCCAGGTCGAGCGCGATGCGCTTCGTGGGCAGGTACTGGCCGTGGACGCTCCAGAGGAGCGCCGGGCCGTACCGGTAGCCGTGGCCGTTCTCCGTGCGAACCCGGCCCGAGAGGCTCGCGAACGCCATCCAGCTCCGCTGGTCGAGCCGGTAGTGCACGCCCGCGAAGGGACCCCACGAGCCGGTGCCGAGCTGGCCGTGCTCGTCGATCCGGACGCCCTCGGAGCGGAGGTCGTTCGGGCCGGTGGGCATGGACGTCCCTGCGGAGACCGCGAGCTCCTGGCCGCGGCCCACGCCGAGATCCGCTCCGCGCCAGAGCGTGTAGCGCGCGGAGACCTCGGCGTCGCCCACGCCCGTCGCGTCGGACATCGGCATGGACATGCCGCCGCCGACCATCCGCATCGACTTGTTCACGATGGGAAGCGTGGCGGCGAGGGACAGGGACTCGATCGGGCGGTAGACCGCGTTGAGCCGGTAGGACCACTGCGTGAGCTGATCCGTGACGGTGGGATCCTCCTCGTTGCCGGCGTCGATCCGCAGGTACTCGGTGTCGAGCTGGAGCCGGAGCGATCCGGAGATCGCCGCCGGATCGCTCGAGAGGAGGAGAGGATCGCCGCAGGCGCACACGGAGCAGGCCCGGGCGGGATGGGAGACGGCGAGCGCCGCGACCGCGACGCAGGCGAGGACGAGCCGCAGAGCTGCGCGGCCGTGGAGAGACGACGCTTTCATGACGAGACCTCTTTAGAGGAAGAAGAAGGTTGGCTTCCTGGACCGGTGCCCGAGGGAACGCTGCCGCGTGAGCGCGGCCGCGCCGGCGAGGGGTCCGAGCGGTCGTCACGCGCTCGTGCGGCGTCTCGCGCCGCCCGGCACGGGCGACCGCCCGGCTCGCGCTGCTAGGCCGGTTTGGGAGGCGGTGTCTCGGGCGCGAGCGGACGCTCCAGAGCGCCGTCGCTCGGGGCCGGCGTCCGCTCGGTGCGGGGCGCGAAGGCGGGGGCCTTCGCCGCAGGGAGGAGGTACGGCTCGGTCCCCCCCGCCGTCAGCGCCGGCTGGCCCGAGCCACCGCAGGCGCGTTCGAGGCAAGGTGCGTTCGGGGCTCCGCCGGCCGGCTCGCCCTTCGCGAGCGCTTTGCGAGCCGCGGCCCGGTGGCACTCCGGAAGCTTCGCGTCCGTCGAGCGGGCCGCCAGCGCGGCCCTGCGGCAGGCGGCGCACTCGAGGTGGTGCTGCCCGCCGGACTTGCACTCGCAGTGATGACCTTCCAGCGGCGCGTGCAGCGCGAGGACGCGCGGCGCGCCCGAGAGCGCCACCGCGAGGAGCGCTGCCGAGACGCGCGCCAGCGTGCTCGAGCCCGGAGGGACCACGACGATCGACGGTACGGGCGTGTGGGCCACGGTTTCAAGTGGGAGTCCGCGACCCTCGAGGGGGGTTCCGGCGCCGGATGCGACACGGTTTCACTTCCCGGGGCGCAGGCTCCGGCAGGAAGCTACACCGCCGTCTCGCGGTACATGGCGTCGAGCTCCGCCTTGTAGCGCTGCTCGATGACCTTGCGCTTCAGCTTCTGCGAGGGCGTCACCTCGCCCTCCGCCTCGCTGAACTCGCGCGCCAGGATGGTGAAGCGCTTCACCGTGGCGAAGCGGGGGAGCGTGGCGTTCAGCCCGTCGAAGTCGCGCTGCACGAGCGCCTTCACCTCGGGTGCACGGGCCAGGTCGGCCGGCGTGCGACCGGCGAGGCCGTTCTCCGTGGCCCAGCGGGCGATGGCCTCGGGCTCGAGGGTCACGAGGGCCGAGACGTAGTTCCTGCGATCTCCGTGGATGAGGACCTGCCCCACCCACGGCGAGATGGCCTTCAGCTTCGACTCGAGCTCGGTCGGGGCCACGTACTTCCCGCCGGAGGTCTTGATGAGGTCCTTCTTCCGGTCGGTGATGGCGAGGAATCCGTCCGCGTCCACGAAGCCGACGTCGCCGGTGCGGAGCCAGCCGTCCGGATCGAGCGCCTCCGCCGTGCGCTCCGGCAGCCCGCGGTAGCCGCGCATGATCCACGGCCCGCGCATGAGGATCTCGCCGTCCTCCGCGATCCGGACGTCGATGCCGGGGAGGGCGGGGCCCACCGTGCCGATCCTCGCGGCCCAGGGCAGGTTCACGTGCGTCGCGGCGGAGGACTCGGTGAGGCCGTAGCCCTCCAGGATGGTGACGCCCATCGCGTCGAGGATCTCCGCGATGTCCTTCGAGAGCGGGGCCGAGCCGGAGATGAAGAAGCGGAGCCGGCCGCCGAAGAGGCTCCGCACCTTGGAGAACACGAGCCGGTCGGCGAGGGCCCGCTGCGCGGCGAGGAGCGGACCGGGGCGGCGCCCGGCCCGGCGCAGGCGGGCGTGCTCCCGTCCCACGTCGAGGGCCCAGCCGAAGACGGCGGCCTTGGGGGCGCCCCCGTCGCGCGCGCCGGCCATCACCTTCGCGTACACCTTCTCGAAGATCCGGGGCACCGCGCAGACGAAGGTGGGCCGCACCTGCCCGAGGTTCTCCACGATGCGCTCCACCCGGCCGTCGACGGCGGTGGGGAACCCGATGCGGAGCTGGGCGGTGCCGATCATCTTCCCGAAGGAGTGCGCCAGCGGGAGCCAGAAGAACTGCAGGGGATGGGGGTGGTTCAGGATGCCGGAGTCCTGCACGGCCTTCGATTGCGCGACCCAGGCCGAGTGCGTGAGCTCGACGCCCTTGGGCCGGCCCGTCGTGCCGGACGTGTAGATGAGCGTGGCGAGCGCGTCGGGGCGGACCTCCGCGGCGGCCTCCTCGAACGCGCCGGGATGGGCGCGGTCCCAGGCCCGGCCCCGATCCTCGAGCTCGGCGAGCGTGACGACCCATCCGTCCGCGGAGCGCTCGCCGTCGAAGGTGACGACGTGGCGGAGCGCGGGCAGCTCGCCCCTGCGCGAGGAGAGCTTCGCGACCTGCTCCCCGTCCTCGGCGAACGCGACGACCGCGCCCGAGTCGGAGAGGATGAAGGCGCACTCCTCCGCCGTGGACGAGGGATAGATGGTGCTCGTCGCACCGCCGGCGAACAGGATCCCGTAGTCGGCGAGGACCCATTCGATGCGGGTCCCGGAGAGGATGGCGCAGACCTGCTCCGAGGTGACGCCGAGCGCGCGCAGGCCCGAGGACACGGCGCGGATGCGCGCCTCGGTCTCGGCCCAGGAGAGCGAGCGCCAGCCGCCGGCGGCGGGGGTGCGAAACGCCTCGGCGCCGGGCGTCGCCCCGACGCGCGCGAGGAACAGCTCCGGAACGTTGCGCGGCGCGGTGTCGGCCAAGGCGTCCTCCCGCCGCGAATCTAGACCGGCGGCGCCGGGCGCGCGACGCCGAGCGGCGCCGCAGAGGGGCTGCGGATGGCGTAGCCGTTATAACGTACATCTATCCGCTATAACGTTTGACGCGCGCATGCGCCTGGCAGCTTGACAAATGCTTCGTCCGTTAACTAGGATGTGCGTCTCACCTAACGGATAGCGAAAGGACCCGCCGCCATGGCCCTCCCTCCGAACCGGAAGCCGCGCTTCGAGACCCTCCAGGTCCACGCCGGCCAGGACCCCGCGCCGGGCACGAACGCGCGCGCGGTCCCGATCTACCAGACGACCTCGTACACGTTCGACTCCGCCGACCACGGCGCGCGCCTCTTCGCGCTGCAGGAGTTCGGGAACATCTACACGCGGATCATGAACCCGACGTCGGACGTCTTCGAGAAGCGCATCGCCGCGCTCGAGGGCGGCGTGGCGGCGCTCGCCACCGCGTCGGGCCAGGCGGCGCAGTTCCTCGCCATCTCCAACATCGCGCAGGCCGGCGACAACATCGTCTCGACGAGCCTCCTCTACGGCGGCACCTACAACCAGTTCAAGGTGACCCTGCCCCGCCTCGGCATCGGCGTGAAGCTCGTCGACGGCGACGACGTGAAGGCGCTCGCCAACGCCATCGACCGCAAGACGAAGGCGCTCTACGTCGAGTCCATCGGCAACCCCGCCGGCAACGTGCCCGACTTCGAGGCGCTCGCCCGGGTGGCGCACGAGAACAAGATCCCGCTCATCGTCGACAACACCTTCGGCGCCGCGGGCTACCTCGTGCGGCCCATCGAGCACGGCGCGGACATCGTGGTCCAGTCCGCCACCAAGTGGATCGGCGGCCACGGCACCTCCATCGGCGGCGTCATCGTCGACTCCGGCAAGTTCGACTGGGCGGCGAGCGGGAAGTTCCCCTTCTTCACCGATCCCTCTCCCGGCTACCACGGCCTCGTCTTCAACGACGTGTTCGGGCCGAAGGGGCCCTTCGGGAACATCCAGTTCATCATCCGCGCGCGCGTGGAGGGGCTCCGGGACCTCGGCCCCGCCCTCTCCCCCTTCAACGCCTTCCTCCTGCTCCAGGGGCTCGAGACGCTCTCCCTGCGCGTGCAGCGCCACGGCGAGAACGCGCTCGCGCTGGCGAGGTGGCTCAAGGGGCACAAGCAGGTGGCGTGGGTGAACTACACCGGGCTCGAGGAGCACCCGTACCACGCGCGCGCCCGCAAGTACCTCCGCAACGGCTTCGGGAGCGTGTTCACCTTCGGCATCCAGGGCGGCTACGAGGCCGGCAAGAAGTTCATCGACGGCGTGAAGCTCGCCTCGCACCTCGCCAACGTCGGCGACGCGAAGACGCTCGTCATCCACCCGGCCTCGACCACCCACTCGCAGCTCTCCGAGGCCGAGCAGGCGACGGCCGGCGTGACCCAGGACCTCATCCGCGTCTCGCCGGGCCTGGAGCACATCGACGACATCAAGGAGGAC
>DATDDC010000232.1:0-4682 GCA_036523995.1 Anaeromyxobacter sp. | reverse complement strand
CCCGACGGGCGCCACCTCCTCCTCGGCCCGGATCCGGAGCTGAACCGCCGCGAGGTGGCGAAGCTCTCCCCGCGAGACGCCGAGCGGCTCCCTCGCTACGAGGCCATGCTCGATCGGATCGCGCGCGCCATCGAGCCGACGCTCCTCGAGACGCCGCCCGATCCGTTCTCCCGCCGGCCGCGCGATCTCCTCCGGCTCCTGCGCACGGGACGGCGGCTCCTAGCGCTGGGCAGGGACGGGCCCGCCGCGGTGGAGATCCTGACGGCCCCGGCGCGGGCCGTGCTCGACCGCTGGTTCGAGTCGGACGAGCTCAAGGCGACGCTGGCCACGGACGCCATCATCGGCGCGTGGGCGTCGCCGTCCACGCCGGGCACGGCCTACGTCCTCTTCCACCACGTCATGGGCGAGACGAACGGCGCCCGCGGGGCCTGGGGCTACGTGAAGGGCGGCATGGGCACCCTCTCCGAGGCGCTCGCTGCCGCGGCGCGCGCGCGGGGGGCCGAGATCCGCACCTCCGCCCGCGTGGCCCGCATCCTCGTGCAGGGCGGCTCGGCCCGCGGGGTCGTGCTCGAGGACGGCACGGAGCTCCGCGCCCGGCGCGTCGCCTCGAACGCGGACGCGTCGAGGACGCTCCTCGGCATGGTCCCCGAGGCGGAGCTGCCGGCCGGGGTCGCCGACGCGGTGCGCGGCATCGACTACGCGAGCGGCTCCGTCAAGATCAACGTGGCGCTCTCCGGGCTGCCCGACTTCCGCGCGCTTCCCGGCTCCGCCTCGCCGGGCCCGCAGCACCGAGGCACCATCCACGTCGCGCCCTCGCTCGACTACCTCGAGCGCGCCTTCGACGACGCGCGCGCCGGCGAGCCTTCGCGCGCCCCCATCCTGGAGTGCACCCTCCCCTCCGCGGTCGATCCCACCGTCGCGCCGCCGGGCAAGCACCTCATGTCGATGTTCGTCCAGTACGCGCCCTACCGGCTCGCCCGCGGCACCTGGGAGGAGGAGCGCGAGCGCTTCGCGGCGCGTTGCTTCGACGTGCTCGAGGAGTACGCCCCGGGCTTCCGGCGCCTCGTCCTCGCCCACGAGGTGCTGGCGCCGCCCGACATCGAGCGCCGCTTCGGCCTCACCGGCGGCAACATCTTCCAGGGCGCGATGACGCTCTCGCAGCTCTTCTCGATGCGGCCCTTGCCGGGCCACGCCGACTACCGCACGCCCATCGAGAACCTCTACCTGTGCGGAGCCGCCGCGCATCCGGGCGGCGGCGTCATGGGCGCGTGCGGTTACAACGCCGCGCGGGAGATGCTCCGGGACCGGCGGCGCGGCTGGCGTCGATCTTTCCGGGGGGCGCGATGAGGCTGCCCCCGGTGCCCCGCGCGCTACCAGATGAGATACAGCGTCCGGTTGACCCGGATCTCAAACATCCTGCTGGGGGGCGCGGAGAAGCTGCGCCCCCCAGTCCCCCGCTCGCTCGAGATGCGTAACCGCGGCAAAGCCGCGCTCATCGCTGGGGGCCCCCTGGGGGGCCGGGGCAGCCTCATCCGGCTGCCCCTTCGCTCGCCGTCTACCAAATCAGGTAGAGGGTCCGGTTGACGCGGATCTCTTCCGTCAGGAGCGCGAGCGTGCTCGCGCGGCCGGCCACGAGCTCGGGCGCGATCTCCGCCGAGCGACGCGCGACGGACGCGGCGTCCTTCGGCGAGCGCTCGAAGGTGCCCGCCACGTAGTCGGCCCCGATCTCCGTCAGCTCGAAGGGCTCGTCCTTCGCGAGCCCGGCGAGGAAGGCGACGATCTTGTCGGTCGTGAGCCCGTGGCGCGCGTCGGAGGTGCCGATGCGGCGCACCACGGCGCCCCAGTCGCCCGTGGCGAGGAGCGCGATCCGGTCCTTGTCGCCCTCCATCCCGTAGCTCCGCTCGAAGCGGAAGAGGTAGAGGCCGGCCTTGCGGAAGGGCCCGTGGCTCCCGGCGAGGAGCCGTTCCGCCACGTTCGCCGGGACGTCGAAGGCCCGCCCCTCGGCGAGCGGGATCGCCCCGGCGCCGATCTCGAGCGGAACGCCCTTCGCGCCGGTGGCGCGCTCGACGGCGGCCACGGCCTCGTCGAGGCCCTTCGGCGCGGCGAGCGCGATCGGCTCGGACGGCTTCTTCGCGGGCGGCCCCGCGGGCGCCGGGATCGCGGAGAGGAGCGCTGCGGCTGCGATGATCGGTCTTACCCCCATAGGGGCGCATCGTAGGCGACGCGGGCCCCGGCGGGGAGCCCCGCAGTGAAGGGACACCGGTCCCGGGGCCGTCCCGGACCCCCGTGGTCTCCGGAGGTTCCGGGCAGACCCACACGGAGCGCCCGTTCCAGGGACCGATGGTGTAGACGCACCCCATGCTCGATCACCTGACGCTCAAGGTACGCGACCTCGAGAGGGCGAAGGCGTTCTACACCGCGGCGCTCCAGCCCCTCGGCTACGCCGTCATGATGGAGTTCGGCGAGTTCGCCGGCCTCGGCGCCGGCAAGCCGGACCTCTGGCTCCGGCGCGACCCGGACAACGTGCGGCCGCAGCACGTCGCGCTCTCCGCGCGCGACCGCAAGGCCGTGGACCGGTTCTACGAGGCGGCCATGTCCGCGGGCGCGACGGACAACGGCAAGCCCGGCGTCCGCACGGACTACCACCCGACGTACTACGCCGCCTTCGTCCTCGACTCCGACGGGAACAACGTCGAGGTCGTCTGCCACGCCGCGCCCGGACAGGCCCGGCCCGCCGCGAAGCGCCCGGCGAAGCGGAGCGCCGCGAAGCGGGGCTCCACGAAGCGTGCGTCGTCCCGCGGCGGCGCGAAGCGCAGGAAGGCGCGGCGAGGCTAGTCCGCGATCCCGCGATCGCGGACGGTCATCATGGTCGCGAGCATCGTGGCGACGAGCCGCTCCTCCCCGCGTTCCTGGGCGAGGACGTCGCCCCGGACCACGGTGAGCGTCCTCCCCGGCTTCACGACGCGGGCGCGCGCGACCACCGCCTCGCCCTTCCCGGGCGCGAGGAGGTTCACCTTGAACTCGACCGTGAGGACCGCGACGTCGGGCGGCATGAGCGTGAGCGCCGCGTACCCGCAGGCGGTGTCGACCACGCTCGTCATCGCCCCGGCGTGCAGGAAGCCGTGCTGCTGGGTGAGGTCCTCGCGGAACGGCAGGCGGATGTCCACCTCGCCCGGCGCCACGCGCTCGAGGATGGCTCCCAGGGTGGCGAGCAGCCTCTGCCTGTCGAAGCTGTCGCGGACGCGGGAGGCGAAGGCCGGATCGGCGGGCTCGAAGGTGGCCATGCGCCGTCCACGCTACATCATTACCAGCCATCCATGACCCCGGAACGCCTCGCCGCCGAGCTGTTCTCCGGCCCCTCCCGGGCGTTCGCGGTGCGGCTGTGGAACGGCACCGAGCTGCCTCCGGCGCGCGACGAGGGCGTGCGCGGGCGCCTCGTGCTCCGCGATCCGCGCGCGCTCGAGGCGCTCCTCCCGCCCGCGGCCGAGCTGCGGCTGGCCGAGGCGTTCCTCGACGGGCTCCTCGATCTGGAGGGCGACGCCATCGGCCTCCTCGAGGCGGCCTCGCGCTGGGAAGGGCCGCGGCCGAGACTCGCCCTCGCCGCGCCGGCGCTCTCCCTCGTCCTCCGGCGCGCGCTCCGCCGCAACCGGCGCCGCGAGCACGAGGCGAGGCTCGCGGGCGGCCGGCACTCGGTGGCGAGGGACGAGCGCGCGGTCCGCCACCACTACGACGTCTCGGACGACTTCTACCGGCTCTTCCTCGACGAGCGGATGGTCTACTCCTGCGGCTACTTCCCGCGCGAGGGCGAGGGCCTCGAGGACGCGCAGCGGGCGAAGCTCGACCTCGTCTGCCGGAAGCTCGCGCTCCGCGAGGGCGAGCGCTTCCTCGACGTGGGCTGCGGCTGGGGCGCGCTCATCGAGCACGCGGGGACGCGCTACGGCGCCCGGGCGCTCGGCATCACCGTGAGCGCGAACCAGGCCGCGGCGGCCCGCGAGCGCGCCTCGCGCGTCGCCGGCGGAAGGGTGGCGGTGGAGAGCGCCGACTACCGCACCGTCCGCGCCGACGCGCCGTTCGACAAGATCGCGAGCGTGGGCATGATGGAGCACGTCGGCCGCGCCCGGCTGCGCGAGTACCTCGAGGGCATCCACCGGCTCCTCCGCCCCGGCGGCCTCCTCCTCAACCACGCCATCGCCGACGTGAGCGGGGGCGCGGCGCAGCTCCGCTGGGCGCGCCCGCGCGGCGGCGGGTTCATCGAGCGCTACGTGTTCCCGGACGGCGAGCTCCTCCCCATCGGCGAGGTGGTCGCCGAGGCGGAGCGCGCCGGCTTCGAGGTGCGCGACGTCGAGTCGCTGCGCGAGCACTACGCCGAGACGCTCGAGCACTGGCTCCGCCGGCTGGAGGCGCGCTGGGGGGAGGCCGTCTCCCTCTCCGGCGAGCGGCGCGCCCGCGTCTACCGGCTCTATCTCGCCTCGTCCGCCGCCGCCTTCCGCACCGGGCGCATCAGCGTGTTCCAGCTCCTCCTCGCCAGGAGGACGCCCTCCGGGCGCGCCGAGGGGCTCCCGCGCTGCAGGGCGGACTGGTACGACGATCTTGCCGGGGGGCGCGATGAAGCTGCGCCCCCCGGTCCCCCGCTCGCTGCGGGGCAGCCTCATCCGGCTGCCCCTGCGCTCGCACACGGCCCC
>DATDDC010000231.1:0-17406 GCA_036523995.1 Anaeromyxobacter sp. | reverse complement strand
GAGAAGCTGTTGCAGCTCTTGATCGAGTTGATGAGGAGCCCGTCCGCCTCGTACTCGTTGACGTACTTCTCGAGGAGCCCCACGCGCTGGGGGAGGTTCAGGTTCGTGTAGCAGCCCATGCAGTAGTCGGCGAGCGACTCGAGCGGATGGTCGGGGTCGTGGCGGAAGCCGAGGTCGTAGATGCCGCCCACCTTGGTGTAGCTCGAGGCGACCACCACGGCGCCCTCGTCGTAGAACATCTTCCAGAACTCCCGGAAGCTGGTCCAGTTGGGCGGCCCCTCCACCACGAGCCGGTACTTCTGGCTCTTCATGTCGCCCTCGGGCGTGACGGGCCCGAGGCCCTGGCGGATGCGCTCCTCGATCTCGCCGCGCAGGAGCCGGTAGTACTCCGTGGCGTCGGGCGTCCCGCGGAACGCCGTGAAGATCGGCCCGATGTAGTAGACGCCGCCGAAGTACGAGTCGATGGGCGACGGCTTCAGCTTCGCGCTCTCCAGCACCCAGACCAGGTCGTCCTCGGCGCGCGCGGACTCGCGCAGGTACTGGCGGAGCCGGTCGATGTCGAACTTCACGCCCGAGATGCGCTCCAGCGCGGGGATGACCTCCTGCTTGAGCTGCTTCACCACGTAGTCCCGCATGTTCTTCGTGGCCCGGCCGTCGCCCTGGTAGGGCACCTGCAGCATCACCGTCGGGCACTTGTACTGTTCGCGGACGAGCTCGAACCACTTCATGAAGGTGAAGCAGCCCGTGTACGAGAGGAGGAGGATGTCCGGCTTGGGCAGGGGCTTGCCGTTCGGCGACAGGTTCCCCTTCGCCATCATGCCGAGGTCCGCCTTCACGTACGTGCAGACGTCCTCGGAGTGGCCGCGCTTCTCCGCCTCCGCGATGTAGTCCCCCGAGAGCTTCTTCATCCCGTTCTGGATGGCGTTGATCTCGGGGAGGTTGTTGAGGAGGTCGAAGCACATGATCAGCTCGTTGAGGTTGCCCGGGACGAACGTCGAGGCGACCTTGCGGCCCGTCTCGGGCGCGCTCGTGAGCAGATCGTAGTTCCGCGCGATCATCTCCTTCTGCTTCAGCATCGACGCTTCCTTCACCACCTCCCGCTTGGGCGCGGGCGCGCGAGGCATCGAGATCGGCGTCGTCATGGCGTGCTCCACAGCTTGATCGAGTCGGCGAACGTGCCGGCCTGCTCGCGGACCGGCTGCATCTGGGCGGAGTTCTCCGCGTACTTGAAGCCGATGTGCGGGACGTCCACGCGGTCCAGGGCGGACTCGAGCATGGGCCGCTCGAGGAGCGCCGGGTCGCAGAAGCTCGGCGCGGCGAAGATGACGCCCTCGGCGCGGCTGTCCTTCACGGCATGGACGATGTACTGGCCCTTCAGCGCCTGGTCCGGCTGGTACTTCGCCGAGCTCTCCATCGACCGGTGCAGGAAGGCGGAGGCGATGCGCTCGATGGGATCGCCGTCGGTGGGCACGTCGCCGAGGAGCCAGCGGTTCACCAGCATGAAGTCGTCGTCGACGACGTAGCAGCCGGACATCTCGATGGCCTTGATGAGGCTGAGCGGCGGCTGCTCGCAGAAGACGCCGCTCACGACGATGCGGCAGTTGTCCCGGCGCGGGCGCGGCTCGGCGCGGGCGGCGGCGAGGTACTCCCGCAGCAGACTGGAGTGCTCCTCGACGGGCAGGACCATCCCCGCGCGCATGAGGAGGTAGACCTCGGACGTCGGCGCGAGCCACGGCGACCTGGCGCGGAGCGCGTACACCTCGTTCACGAGCCGGCGGTTCTCGTTGTAGACCGCGATGGAGGCGCGCAGCGCCTCGTCGGTGATGGGACGCCCGGCCAGCTCGGCGAGCCCCTCGCGGAGCTCCTGGAGGTCGCTCCGGTAGTACTCGCCGCCGATGCCGTCCGCGTAGTTCTGCGGCACGTCGAAGTAGCGGACGTACACGTTGGGGAAGCGCAGCTTCCAGATGCCGGAGAGGTTCCGGATGACGTCGCAGATCGACGGGAAGAGGAAGCCGTCCACGAAGTCGAGCCGGCCCGTGATGCCGAGCTCGAGCGTGGAGCGCGGGATGCGGCAGATGTAGCTCTGGTAGTACGCGTCCCCGTGGATGACCTCGAGGTTCTCGCCCGCGCCGAGGATGCCCACGGGGAGCATGCCGGCGGCGTGGATGAGCTCGCGCGGCACGTAGATGGGCATGAAGGCGACGACCTTGCGGCCGGGCTCCGCCGCCTTCCAGGCGCGCGGGGCGCCGAAGTCGAGGTCGTCGAAGAGCTGCTGGCAGCGCTCGACGATCGCCGTGAGTCGAGAGATGGAGGCCACGGTCAGCGATCCTCCCAGCGCGGCGGCCGCTTCTCGAGGAACGACTTCAGCCCCTCGAGCGGGTCGCTCGTCTGCATGAGCTCCTTCAGGTACAGCTCCTCGACCTGGGCGAGCTTCGCCCGGACGCGCTCGGCGAAGCCGAGCCGCGCGGCCCGCACCGCGAAGCCGAGCGAGGACGCCGAGCGGCCGGCCAGGTGCGCGTCGAACCAGGCCAGGGCCGCCGCCTCCGGATCGGGCGCCGCGGCGTTCACGAGGCCGAGGCGGAGCGCCTCGGCGCCGTCCACGCTGCGGCCGGAGAGGAGCAGGTCGTCCGCGGCGCCCTGCGCGAGCCGCTCGGGAAGGATGCAGGACGCGGCGGGCGCGAAGACGCCGAGCGCGATCTCGGGCTGGCCCATCTTCGCGTCCGGCGCGGCGAAGAGGAGGTGCCCCGCGGCCGCCACCTCGAGGCCGCCGCCCAGGCACTGGCCCTTCACCGCGACGAGGATGGGGACGGGGAGCTCGATCATCCTGAGGACGAGGGCGTGGAAGCCCTTCAGCATGGCGGCGCAGCGGTCCGGCAGGTGCTCCTCGACGCTCGCCCCGAAGCTGAAGTGCGGACCCTCGGCGTCGAGGAGGACGCCGCGGAGGGCGGGAGCGCCCGGCGCGCGCCGTCCCGCGTGGGAGAAGGCCTCGTCGAGCGCGGCGACCATGGCGGCGTCGAGGACGTTCGCCTTGGGCCGGGAGAGCCGGACCCGGAGGAGCCGGTCCTCGCGCTCCCGCCACGTGCGCACCGGCGACGTGGACATCACCGGCCTCCCTTCTTCTTCGCGGCGGGGAGGAGGCTGTCGACGAGCTCCGGGCTCCAGGGCGTGCCGCGCGCCAGGGCCTGGCGCAGCGCGACGAAGTCGGCCTCGCGGTCCTCCTTCGTGCCCTCGTTGAAGGCGCGGAAGCCGGTGCGGGCCTCGGTCATCATGTTGAGGCCGAGCCAGTCGCGCGAGTTCTCCTTGTTCGCGTTCCAGCGCTCCAGCTTGATCTTCCGGATCTCATGGACGGTCTTGGTGGTGCAGTCCGGGAACGTCAGGAGGAGCTTCGCGCAGAGCGCCTCCACCTTCTGGTCCAGGAGCGAGAGGTCCACCGTCCCGCGCTTGAGCAGCGCCTTCCCCTCCTCGAGCGCCGCGCCGGTCTTCGGCTCGCCCAGGGCGAAGCGGCCGTGCTCGTCGAGCAGCTTGTCGGTCCAGACGGTCGGGTTCGGGACCCATCTCCCGTCCACACGAAGACCGGGGACGACGTCCGTGATCATGCCCTCGCGATAGGCCCGGTGTGCCGACCACGGCTCGCAGAGGACGCCGGTCTCCATGGCGCGCTCCGCGCCGAGCAACACCGGCAGGAAGTCGGTCGAGCCGCCGATGGGCGCCGACCCGTGCTTCGGCCCCGCCTGCCCGAACCGCGCCAGGTCCTGCGCGATGGAGAAGTCGCAGGCCATCCCGATCTCCTGACCGCCGCCGATGCGCATGCCGTTCACCCGGCACACCACCGGCTTGTCGCAGCCGAGGATGGCGCTCACCATGTCGTTGAAGAGCCGCATGTACTGCCGGTACTCCTGCGGGTTCCCGGCGTAGTACTCGGCGTACTCCTTCGTGTTGCCTCCCGTGCAGAACGCCCTGTCGCCGGCGCCGGTGAACACCACGCACACGACGTCGCGCGCGTTCGAGACGTTGCGGAAGGACAGGATGACGTCCTTCACCATCTCGGTCGTGTAGGAGTTGAACTGCGACGGGTTGTCGAGGGTGATCCAGGCGTGGAACAGCCCCGGGACCTCCTTGCCGTCCGGCGTGTGGGCCGGCCGCTTCTCGAAGCGCACGCCGCGAGAGCCCGAGAGGGGAGCGAGGTCGTGGTCCTTCAGGCTCTGTGGCGCGCTCGCGCGCACGACGTCTTCCGTCGACTTGGCCATGAGATCTCCTAGCTGGGGACGAGGACGGCGCGCCGGGTGAGCCTGTGGGCGTGCACGTCGGCGAAGACGCGGTTGATGTCGTCGAGGGGGTGCCGCTCCACGAAGGGCGCGAGCTTCACCTTGCCGTCGAGGACGAGCTCGAGCGCCGCCGGGTAGAGCTCGGGGGCGCAGCCCCAGTTGCCGAGGGCGCGGGCGTGGAAGGCCATGAGGTTCGAGAGCCGCACCTCGACCTTGTCCATGGTGAAGCCGACCACCGCCAGCGTGGCGCCGTGGACGAGCAGGCTCCAGGCGGTCTGCTGCCCGGCGGCGGTGCCCGAGCACTCGAAGATGGCCCACTCCCGCGAGGGCAGGCCGTTCTTCTTGGCATGCTCCGCGATCTCCTTCTTGAGCGCCTTGGCGTCGAGCGCCCGGGCGTCGAGGCCCTTGGCGATCTTCTCCTGCTCGAGGAGGGCGAGCTTCGCGGGGTCGACGTCGACGGCGACGACCGACGCCCCGTGGGCCTTGGCGATCTGGGCGGCGTACCCTCCCACGCCTCCCACGCCGATGACGATGGCGAGCTGGCCGGCGCGGACCCCGGCCTGCGCCACCGCCTGGTACGGCGTCGTGACCGCGTCCGCCACGACCGAGAGGTCGGCGAGCGCGAGCCCCGCCTTGGCGAGGCGGGCCTCGTCGACGGCGCAGAGCCCGCGCGCCGGGACCGTGACGTGCGTGGCGAAGCCGCCGTGGACGTCGTTCCCCGGCATCTTCTGGCCCGCGCAGATGGTGCCCTTGCCGCGGCGGCACGGATCGCACTCGCCGCAGGGGATGACCGCCGGGACGATGACCGCCCGCCCCTTCCACCGCTCGGCGCCCTTGCCCCCGCGGACCACGCGGCCGCTGATCTCGTGGCCGAGCGCGAGCGGGAGCGGATGGTTCACCCGCACGCCGTCGTAGAGGTAGCCGAGGTCGGTGTGGCACACGCCGCAGCCGGCGACCTCGACGAGCACCTCGCCCTCGCCCGGATCGCCGAGCTCCAGCGCCTCCCGGGTCATCGGCTCGCCCACGCCCCTCATCAGCCAGCGGTGCGGCGTCACCTGGGCCTCCTTCGGCGCGTCACCGTGCGTGCGGGACGCAAGCGCGTGTTGACGGGATTCCGGAGAAACTGGTAAAGCAGTACCAGAATCCGCCATTCGACGTCAAGGCCGGCTTCCGGCCCTACCCGCGAAGGAGATCGCGCCATGCCGAGCGCGGAGGCGACGTTCCAGTGGAGCGACCCGCTCCTCCTCGACGAGGAGCTCACGGACGAGGAGCGGCTCGTGCGCGACTCGGCCCGGGAGTACTGCCAGGCGAAGCTCATGCCTCGCGTCCTCCGGGCGAACCGCGAGGAGAGGTTCGACCGCGAGATCCTGACGGAGCTGGGCGAGCTGGGCATGCTCGGGCCGACGATCCACGGCTACGGCTGCGCCGGCGCGTCCTACGTCGCGTACGGCCTCGTGGCCCGCGAGGTGGAGCGCGTCGACTCCGGCTACCGCTCGGCCATGAGCGTGCAGTCGAGCCTGGTCATGCATCCCATCCACGCCTACGGCACCGAGGCGCAGCGGGAGAAGTGGCTGCCCCGCCTCGCCCGCGGCGAGATCGTCGGCTGCTTCGGGCTCACCGAGCCGGACGCCGGCTCCGACCCCGGCGGCATGCGGACGAGGGCCCGGCGCGTGCCCGGCGGCTTCGTGCTCCAGGGGACGAAGACGTGGATCACGAACTCGCCCATCGCCGACGTCTTCGTGGTCTGGGCGAAGGACGACGAGGGCGTCATCCGCGGCTTCGTCCTCGAGAAGGGGATGCGCGGGCTGTCGGCGCCGAAGATCGAGGGGAAGTTCTCGCTGCGGGCCTCCGTCACGGGACAGATCGTGATGGACGAGGTCGAGGTGCCGGAGGAGCAGCTCCTCCCCGGCGCGGCGGGGTTGAAGGGGCCGCTCGGCTGCCTCACGCGCGCGCGCTACGGCATCGCCTGGGGAGCGCTCGGCGCCGCCGAGTTCTGCTGGCACGCCGCGCGTTCTTACACGCTGGAGCGGAAGCAGTTCGGCAGGCCGCTCGCCGCCACGCAGCTCATCCAGCTCAAGCTCGCGGACATGCAGACCGAGATCGCCCTCGGCCTCGAGGCGTGCCTGCGGGTGGGGCGGCTCATGGACTCGCACAAGGCGACCCCGGAGATGGTCTCGCTCATCAAGCGGAACAGCGCCGGGAAGGCGCTCGCCATCGCGCGGAACGCGCGGGACATGCACGGCGGGAACGGCATCGCGGACGAGTTCCACGTCATCCGGCACCTCATGAACCTCGAGGCGGTGAACACGTACGAGGGGACGCACGACATCCATGCCCTCGTGCTGGGGCGGGCGCAGACGGGGATCCAGGCGTTCTCGGCGTGATCCGGCGCTCCGAGTGCGCCTGGCCCGCCCCGGAGCGGTGTCCCCTGGACGCGTTGTCCCGCGGACGCGAGGCTGGCCGCCATCGCGCTGCCCGATGAAGATGGCTTCCGGCGCCGGGGGCGGGATCGGGAAGAGTCGAGGGAGGCTGGCGCCAGCCTCTCCGACTCTACCGGCGCCACCATCTTTCCTGCGACGAGCTCCGTCGACCCGCACACCGTCGTCCGTACCGATGCGATCGATGATGGACCGGTTCACGCGCAGGCGGCGGAAGCCGGTCACGCCAAACGCCCACCGCTCCGTCGGCGCGGACGTCGGCGGCCGGAGCGAGGCGCGGGACGTGGGCGGCTGAGGCGCGCCGGCGCGAGTCGCGGGGCGTGCCACCCGCGCGCGGGAACACGCGGAAGGGGCGGCCTTCGATTTGGACACGCCGCGCACGTGATCCGCGGTGTCGCCGGACCCTACAGCTTCCGCAGATCCACCACCCTCCGCCGATCCGCCGGGCTCTCCAGCGTGTGCGGCGCGACGAGCTTCCCCTGGAACGTCACGCCGAGCTCAGAGGCGAGGCGCTTGCGGAGCAGGTCCGTCGCTCCAGGTTCGAAGGCTCATCGATTGCTCTCGATCAGCGCCTCCAGATCACTCTCGGTCGTGACCATCGGCGTGGACGGCGGCCACCCGGACCTCCGCCACGCTCGACCGTCAGTAACACGTGACCGTGCCCCCATTCTGCGTCGTGTTTCCCGTGCAGTCGACGAGGACCGGGCTCGTTGCGTTGCAGGCCCCTGTCCCGGATCCGCTCGGCACGGCATTGCACTTCGTGCACGTCAGCGGCTTTCCCCCACCTCCGCCGCTGCAACCGCTGCAGCACCAGGTGCCGCGCGCGACGACGCTCGGGCCTCCGCCTCCGCCACCTCCGCCGGTGGCACCCTTCACCACCGTGGTGATCTCGCCCTGTATCGTCACCTTGTCGGGCGGGGCCGGCGGACATCCGGCCAGGACGGCGCCGGCCGCACAGGCGAGAAGCAAGCGCATTCCGTTCGTGGCTCTTCCAAGCTCCATGACCTTGGCTTCCTCCGTGCGCGAATCAGTACCGCAGCTCGCGACGGTGCGACTAACGGCGGCCGCCTCGCGTCGCCATCCGATGAGCCTGCTGATCTCCTCCACACCCGAACTTGGTCACCCGGAAGGCGAGTAAATGGTCCTCTCGCAGTGCGGTGTGTCATCACCACGACAACCGTGGGTGCACGTCGGCGATATCGCCTGGTCGAGGAGCGCCTGCCATCGGCCGGGCAGCGCGAGTCGAGCGCCGCACCGTCATGGGAGCCGGTCCGTTCCTCGCAGGTCCGCGACGGAACCTCCGTCGCGTGCCCACCGCGGGTCGCTTGAACGAGGGACGAGAACGGGGAGCCGCCCTCTCGCCGGTCCCTACAGCTTGCGCAGATCGACCACCCTCCGCCGGTCCGCCGCGCTCTCCAGCGTGTGCCGCGCGACGAGCTTCACGGCGAAGGTCACGCCGATCTCGGAGGCGAGCCGCTTCTCGATGAGGTCCCGCAGCTCCGTCTGCTTCTTCATCTCGTCGAAGAAGGCCCCCTGAGACATGGCGACGTGGACCGTCGCCTCGTCCAGGGCGTGGCGGCGCTCGACCACGATCTGGAAGAGCGGCTCGGAGCCGAGCAGCTCGCGCAGCACGGCCTCCACCTGGGAGGGGAAGACGTTCACGCTCTTCACCTTCAGCATGTCGTCCGAGCGCGCCACGATGCGGCGGAGGCGCACGGAGGTGCGGCCGCAGCGGCAGGGCTGGGCGACGAGCTGGGTGAGGTCCCGGGTTCGGTAGCGGACGAGAGGGAAGGCCTCCTTCGTGAGCGTGGTCACGACGAGCTCGCCGGGCACGCCGGGGTTGACGGGCTCGTGCGTCCGGGGGTCGACGACCTCGACGAGGAAGTGGTCCTCGTTCACGTGCAGGCCGTCCCGCTCCAGGCACTCGCCGGCGATGCCGGGGCCCATCACCTCGCTCACGCTGTAGTTGTCGGTGGCGGTGACGTGGAGCTGCTCCTCGATGCGCTTCCGCATCTCCTCGGACCAGGGCTCTCCGCCCACGAGCGCACGCCGGAGCGACAGCGCGCTCGTGTTCACGCCGGCCTCCATGAGCGCGTCCACCAGGTGCAGGGCGTAGCTCGGCGTGCTCACGAGCGCCGTCGCCTTGTAGTCCTGCATGATCTTGATCTGGCGCTTGGTGTTGCCGCTCGACATCGGGATCACGGCAGCGCCGAGCCGCTCCGCGCCCTGGTGGACGCCGAACGCGCCCGTCAGGAGCCCGTAGTCGAAGGTGATCTGGACCACGTCGTCCTTGGTGAGGCCGGAGGCGACGAGCGTCCGCGCGTTCAGGTTCGCCCACGTCTTGAGGTCGTTCCGCGTGTAGCCCATCACCACGGCCGCGCTGCCGGTGCCGCCGGAGGCGTGCAGCCGGACGACGTCCCGCAGGGGCACGGCGAAGAGGCCGTAGGGATAGGCCTCGCGCAGGTCCTCCTTGGTGGTGAAGGGGAGCGCCTTCAGATCGTCCAGGGAGCGGAGCTCGTCGGGATCGAGCCCGGCCTCGTCGAAGCGCTTCCGGTAGAACGGCACGTTCCGGAAGACGCGGCTCAGCATGGCCTGCAGCCGCTCGAGCTGGAGCTGACCGAGCTCGTCGCGATCCAGGCACTCCGCCTCGGGCTGCCAGTATGCAGGGGGAGCGAGCGTCATGCGGGAAGCGCCTCCGCCTCGCGATCGATCTCTCGTCCGAGATACGCGCGCTGCACGTCGCGGTTCGCGAGCAGCTCGTCCGCGGCCCCCTCGAGGACCACCCTCCCCGTCTCGAGGACGTAGCCGCGCTGCGCGATGCGCAGCGCGCTGCGGGCGTTC
The DNA here is from genome assembly GCA_036523995.1 of Anaeromyxobacter sp. Classification (GTDB taxonomy): domain Bacteria; phylum Myxococcota; class Myxococcia; order Myxococcales; family Anaeromyxobacteraceae; genus Anaeromyxobacter. The sequence continues at coordinate 7,862 of DATDDC010000231.1, read as the reverse complement.
TGCTCGACGAGCAGCACGGTACACCCCTCCTCGCGGATCCGCGACACGACCGCGAAGATGTCCTTCACCACGAGCGGCGCGAGCCCCATCGACGGCTCGTCCAGCATGAGGAGCGACGGCCTCGCCATGAGCGCCCGAGCGATGGCGAGCATCTGCTGCTCGCCGCCGGAGAGGAGGCCCGCGAGCTGGCGCCCTCGCTCCGCGAGCCGGGGGAAGAGGCCGTGGACGCGCTCGAGGTCCCGCGCCAGCTCGTGCCTGGGCCTCCCGCGCCGCTGCTGCACGTGCGCGCCGAGGAGCAGGTTGTCCCGCACGCTGAGCGACGGGAAGACCTGGCGCCCCTCGGGCACGAGCGAGCACCCGAGCGCGACGGTCTCCTCGGTGCGCAGGCCGGCGACGTCCCGGCCGCGGAGCGCGATCTCGCCCGCCCGCGGGCGCACGAGGCCGGTGACGGCCTCGAGGAGCGTGGTCTTCCCGGCGCCGTTCGCGCCGATGAGGGCGACGATCTCGCCCGCCGCCACGTGGAGGGAGGCGCGGCGCAGCACGGTCACGCTGCCGTAGGCCACGTCGAGGTTCCGGATCCTCAGCACCCGTCGTCCCCCAGGTAGATGCGCACGACCTCCGGGTCGCTCTGCACCTCGCGCGGCGCGGCCTCGGCGATCTTCTCTCCGTAGGAGAGGACGAGGACCTCGTCCGAGATGCCCATGACGAGCGACATGTCGTGCTCGACGAGGAGCACGGTGACGCCGCGGTCGCGGATCTTCGAGACGAGCTTCGCGAGCTCGCGCGTCTCCCGCATGTTGAGCCCGGCGGCCGGCTCGTCGAGGAGGACGATGCGGGGATCGGAGGCGAGCGCCCGCGCCAGCTCCACCGCACGCTGCTGCCCGTACGAGAGCGCCGTCGCCTCGAGCGGGGCGAGCGCCGCGATGCCGAGGAGGTCCATCACCTCGACGGCCCGCTCCCTCACCGCCGCGTCCTCGCGCCGCGCCCAGGGGAGATGGAGCATGCCCGACAGGAATCCGGAGCGGGCGCGCAGGTGGCGGCCCACCATCACGTTCTCGAGCGCGGTCATCCCCGCGAAGAGCTTGATGTGCTGGAACGTCCGCGTGAGCCCGCGCGCCGCCACCTCGTGCGGCCGCCGCCCCTGGATGGACTCCCCGCCGAGCCGCACCGAGCCCTTGTCCGGCGGCACGAACCCGGAGACGAGGTTGAAGAGCGTCGTCTTGCCCGCGCCGTTCGGCCCGATGATCGCCTTGATCATCCCGGGCTCGACGCGGAAGCTCACGTCCTGCACGGCGGCCACGCCGCCGAAGCGCTTCGAGATCCCGCTCACCTCGAGGAGCGCCATCTAGCGGCCCTCCTCGCCGGCCTCTTTGCCGAGGACGCCCACGCCGTCGCCCGCGGCTGCCTCGTCCTCGGGCTCCGGAGCAGGGGCACGCGGCGGGCGCACCCGGCGCAGCAGCGCGAGGATCGCTCCGCGGACGTCGAGCGAGAGGATCCCGCCGGGCGAGAAGAGCATCACGGCGATGAGGATCCCGCCGAACACGGCGTCGTCGAGCGAGCCGAAGTACCCGCGCAGGGAGAGGAAGTTGAGCGAGAGGCTCGCGGCCATCGCCCCCCACAGGCTCCCCATGCCGCCGACCGCCACGATGGCGACGTAGCGCACGGACTTCATGATCGAGACCTCGGAGGGCCCGATCCCCGCGTTGAAGTGGGTGAGGAGCGAGCCCGCCACGGCCGCGAGCACGGCGGAGAGGACGAACGTGCCGAGCTTGTAGCGCGCCACGTCGACGCCCATGGCGCTCGCCGCGTCCTCGGCGCCGTGGATGGCGCGGAGCGCCCGGCCCACGCGCGACCAGACGAGGTTCGAGAGGAGCAGCATCGCCGCGGCGAGGAGCCCGAAGGCCACGTAGTAGTTGACGATGCGCACCGGCGCGTTGCCGGCCACGCGCAGGAGGCCGGGGACGAGGTCGAAGGGCGGCACGCCCGAGATCCCGTCGGCGGCGCCGAGCGCCGCGGTGCCCACGGCGATGCTGGAGAGGATGGTCCCCACGCCCAGGGTGGCCATGGCGAGGTAGTGGCCGCGGAGCTTCAGGACCGGGATGCCCACCAGGAAGGCCACGGCCGCGGAGAGCGCCACGGCGCAGAGGAACGCGGGCCAGGGGTGGACCACGAGCACGTCCCCGCCGAACGCGCCGGCGCGGGCGACGAGCACGCCCGCGCGGGAGAGGGCCGCCACGACCGGCTCCGCGTGGCGCGCGGAGAGGTCCCAGGTGGTGAGCGCGGCGGAGGTGTAGCCGCCGATGGCGAAGAAGCCGGCGTGGCCGAGCGAGATCTGGCCGGCGTACCCCATGAGCAGGGAGAGCCCGAGCGCCACGAGCGTGTAGTACGCCGACATGGTGAGCTGCGTGAGGAGGTACCCGGCCCCTGAGAGAACGGCGATCCGCTCCACGGCGACGGCCGCCGCCAGGAAGATTCCGATCTTCGCGAAGCGCGAGTCGAGCATCGCTAGGCCCGGGAGGCTTCCTTTTCGCCGAAGATGCCGCTGGGACGCACGAAGAGGATGCCGAGCAGGACCGCGATGGAGATGGCGTCCTTGTACGCCGCCGGCATGAGCGAGACGCTGAACGACTCCACCACGCCGAGGACGAGCCCCGCGGCCACCGCGGCGAGGCTGTTGCCGAGGCCGCCCAGGATGGCCACGGTGAACCCCTTGATGGCGAGCCCGGCCCCGATGTCGTAGCGCGTGTAGGTGATGGGGCTCACCACGCAGCCGGCCAGCGCTCCCATGGCGGCGCTGAGCGCGAAGGAGAGCGTCACGAGGTTCCGCGTGGGGAGGCCGCACAGCGAGGCGGCGACGCGGTTCGCGGCGCAGGCGCGCATCTGGCGCCCCAGCATCGTCCACTGGAAGAACACGGTGACGAGGATCACCATGGCGGCGCAGGCGCCCACGGTCCAGAGCACCTGGGGCGACACGCGCGCGCCGCCGATGGCGAACGACGTCACCTCGTTGCCCGTGAAGTACGGGAGCGAGCGGACCTGCTGCCCCCACGTGAGCAGCGCCGCCTCGCGCACGAGGATGGAGACGCCGATGGTGATGATGATCATCCGCAGCGCCGATGGTCCGGAGAGCCAGCGCATGAGGGCGACCTCGATGAGGGCGCCCACGGCCATGGTGACGAGCACGGCGCCCGCGATGGCGAGCGGGATGGGGAGCACCGTGTGCAGGCTCACCGCCGTCATCCCGCCGAGCATCACGAACTCGCCCTGGGCGAAGTTGATGATGCCCGTCGCGCTGTAGATGATGTTGAAGCCGATCCCGACGACCGCGTAGATGGCGCCGTACGTGAGGCCGGCGATCACGAACTGAAGGAAGAGATCGCCGGTCACCGCGGGCGCCCTGTCTGCGGCGGCGTCATCATCGACCCCGTGCCCGCGCCGGCGCCGGACGGCACGCGGGCCGAGAGCCCACCCCGCGGACCGGACCCGGCGCCCGCATCACATCGCCTCCAGCTTCTCCAGCACCTTCACGCCGGCGTCGCGGAGCGCCCCCACCGCCTTCGGGATCTCGTCCACGCGCACGACGACGATGGCGCTCTCCCCGCGCTTGCGCGCCGCCGAGTACATGTACTCGACGTTGATCCCCTGCTTCCGGAGCACGCCCAGCATCTCGGCGAGCCCCCCGGGCCGGTCCGGGACCTCCACCGCCACGACGCGCGTCTTCTCGGCGGTGAACCCCGCCGCCTTGAGCACCTTCTTCGCCTGATCCGCGTCGTCCACGATGATGCGGAGGATGCCGAAATCTGCCATGTCCGCGAGCGTCACGGCGTGGATGTCGACGGCGTTCTTGGCGAGGACGTCCACCACGTCGGCGAGCCCGCCCGTGCGGTTCTCCAGGAACACCGACACCTGTGCCACTTCCATGAGACCTCCCCGGCCGCCCCGCCCTGCGCGGCCACCGTGCTGTCCCGGATCCTCGCGCTAGATGTTGCGGCGGTCGACCACGCGCTTCGCCTTCCCCTCGCTCCGCGCGATGGTGCGCGGCTCGACGAGGGTCACCTTGGCACGGATCCCGAGCACCTGCTCCACCGCGTGCTCGAGCCGCTGCTGCAGCTCCTTCATGGCCTTGATCTTGTCGGAGAACACCTCGGGCGTGACCTCGACCTGCACCTCCATCTCGTCGAGGCCCTTCTCGCGGCTGAGGACGATCTGGTAGTGCGGCAAGGTCCCCTCGACCTTGAGGAGCGCCACCTCCACCTGCGACGGGAACACGTTCACGCCGCGGATGATGAACATGTCGTCGCTGCGCCGGCCGATGCGGCGCATGCGGCGGAGCGTGCGCCCGCAGCCGCACGGCTCGGGCATGAGGGTGGTGATGTCCCGGGTGCGGTAGCGGATCATCGGCATCGCCTGCTTGGAGAGCGTGGTGAAGACGAGCTCCCCCTCCTTGCCGTCCGGAAGCACCTCGCCCGTGACGGGATCGATGATCTCCGGCAGGAAGTGGTCCTCGAAGAGGTGCAGCCCGTCCTGCCGGTGGCACTCGACGCCCACGCCGGGCCCGATGATCTCCGAGAGCCCGTAGATGTCGTGGGCCCGGATCCCGCTCGCCGCCTGGATGTGATCGCGCATGGCCGCGCTCCAGGGCTCGGCGCCGAAGACCCCGACCCGCAGCCGCCCGAAGTCGATCTTCGCCTCCTTGGCGCGCTCGACGAGGTGCACGAAGTAGCTGGGCGTGCAGCAGATCACGGTCACGCCGAAGTCCTGCATCACCATGAGCTGCCGCTCGTTGTTGCCGCCCGACATGGGGATGACGGTCGCGCCGAGCGCCTCGGCGCCGTAGTGCATGCCGAGGCCGCCCGTGAAGAGGCCGTAGCCGTAGGCGTTCTGGATGACGTCGTGGGCCTGCACGCCGCAGGCGCAGAAGGAGCGGACCATGACCTCCTTCCACACCTCGATGTCGGCCTGCGTGTACGCCACGACGATGGGCTTGCCGGTCGTCCCCGAGGAAGCGTGCAGGCGGACCACGTCCTCCATCGGGCTCGCGAAGAGGCCGAAGGGATACGTGTCGCGCAGGTCGGTCTTCACCATGAAGGGGAGCTTCGCGACGTCCTCCACGGTCCGCACGTCGGCGGGCGAGAGGCCGCGCGCCTCCATGCGCTCGCGGAAGAGCTTCTGCCGCTCGTAGGCCCGGCGCACGATGGCCTGCAGGCGCTGGAGCTGGAGCTGGCGGAGCTGCTCGCGCGGGAGATAGTCCGGCGCGCACGCGGGATGGAACGCCAGGAGCCCGTCGCCTCGAGTCGCGCTCACGTTCGTCCTCCCCGCCACCGGGGATGCCGGCGGCGTTCTCAGCGGGTCAGGCGCGCGGCCGTCTCCCGGCCCACGCGGAAAGCCTTCTCGTTCAGCTCGTGCAGCCGCTCCGGCAAGGCCGCGCGGAGCGCGTCGAGCCAGAGCGCCTCGGGGATGTCGAGGTGGTGGCTCAGGGCGCCGAGGAGCGCCACGTTGAGGCTGCGGCGGTTCGGGAGCGCCTTCTCGTCGAAGAGCTCCGGGCCGAGGATCATCCCGCCGGCCCGGAGGGCGGGGCGGTTCACCTCGATCTGGTCCGCGGCCAGCACCACGAGGAAGTCCGCCTCGCCGCGCGGCACCATGGGCGAGTGCACCTTGTCGCCGAAGCGCACGTCGCTCTGGACCGAGCCTCCCCGCTGGCTCATGCCGTGGATCTCGGCCTTCTTCACGTCGTGGCCCGCCCGGCAGGCCGCGTCGGCGAGGATGTCGGAGGCCTTCAGGGCCCCCTGGCCGCCGATGCCCGCCACGACGACGTTCACCACCCGGCCCATGTCAGCGCACCTCGCAGCCTGCCGCGCACGCGGCCGCCCGCTCGGCGTTCTCCTTGTCCCACTTGCGGATGTCGGCCGCGGCGAGGACGCAGGCCCGCCGGGCGACGATGAGCGAGAGCTCGTTCCCGGCGAGCCGCTCCTTGAGGAGCTTCTCGAAGCCGTCCGCCTCCGACACGGGATCGACGACGTGGACCTGCGGCACCCCGCAGGCCCTCGCGAAGCCCTCGATGGAGAAGCGCGAGGTGGCGAGGTGCTCCAGCGTGCGACCCGTCGCCGGGTGCTCCTGCTGGCCCGTCATGGCGGTGGTGCCGTTGTCGAGGACGATGATCACGTGCCCGGTGGGCGGCGGGTTGTAGACCATCTCCACCACGCCGGAGAGGCCGGAGTGCACGAAGGTCGAGTCTCCGATGATGGAGACCACGCGGCGCGCCTCCGCCTCGGGGAGGGCGTGGCGCAGGCCGAGCCCCACGCCGATGGAGGCGCCCATGGCCACGCAGGTGTCCATGGCCCGGTACGGCTCCATGACCCCGAGCGTGTAGCAGCCGATGTCGCCCGCCACGATGCAGTCGAGCTTCTTGAGCGTGCCGTAGACCGGGTGGTACGGGCAGGCGTCGCAGAGCCGGGGCGGCGTGGCCCTGGGCGGCGCGGGCTCGGGCGTCGCGTCGCCCGCGAGGATGCGGCGCACGCGGTCCACGGAGAGCTCGCCGAAGCGAAAGGCCTCGGGCTTCCCCTCGACCGCGATGCCGGCGATGCGCATCTGCTCGACGAGGAAGGGATCGCCCTCCTCCACGACCACGCAGCGATCGACGCTCTTCGCGAAGGCGCGCAGGGCCTCGATGGGCGGCGGGTACACCGTCCCGACGCGGAAGAGCGAGGCCGTGCGCGCCGCCTCCTGCACGTGCTGCCAGGCGATGCCGCTCGTCACGATGCCGAGCGACGTGCTCCCGCGCCTCCACACGTTGAGCGGGCTCGTCTCGTTCGCGCGGCGGATCTCCTCGAGCCGCGCCCGGAGCTTGCGGTGCGCGGGGCGGGCGTGGGCGGGGACCATGACGCGCCCGGCGATGTCGCGCACGAACGTCGGCGGCGGGGCGGGCGCGATGGCGCCGCGGCGCTCCACGAGCGACATGGAGTGGCAGACGCGCGTCGTCATCCGCAGCATCACCGGGAGCTTCGCGCGCTCGGAGAGCGCGATGGCCTCGAGGAGGAAGTCGTAGGCCTCCTGGGAGTCGCTCGGCTCGATCATCGGGATGCCGGCGGCGACGGCGTAGCGGCGGTTGTCCTGCTCGTTCTGCGAGGAGGCCATGCCCGGATCGTCGGCGGAGACGAGGACGAGCGCGCCCGAGACGCCCGTGTAGGCCGCCGTGAACAGGGGATCGGCGGCGACGTTCACGCCCACGTGCTTCATGGTCACGAGCACGCGGGCGCCCGCGAAGGCCGCCCCGAGCCCGACCTCGAGCGCCACCTTCTCGTTCGGCGCCCAGCGCGCCCGGCCGCCCTCTGCGCCGAAGGTCTCGAGGATCTCGGTGGAGGGCGTGCCCGGATAGCCCGTGCCGAGCGCCACGCCCGCGTCGACGGCGGCGAGCGCCACGGCCTCGTCGCCTGAGAGGAGCTTCTTCTCCATCAGCGGTTCTCCGACTGCGCGCGGACAGGGGTGCGGGGGGAGCGCGCCGAGCGATGCGGGGTGCTGTCAGGCATTCTGGTACGACTAAGCATGAATTGTCCAGGGCAGGGGCTGACCTGTACCACGGACGTTCGTCCCGGGCGTAGCGACGGGGCGTGGAGGCGAGGAGGCGGCTCCGACCTCGAGGCCGACCGCGAGGCCGACCGCGAGGCCGACCTCGACCGCGACCCCGACCTCGTCCCCTCGACCTCGACCTCGACCCCGACCCCGACCTCGACCCCGACCTCGACCTCGACCCCGACCTCGACCCCGACCTCGACCCCGACCCCGACCTCGACCTCGACCGCGACCTCGACCTCGACCTCGACGCCTACCACCCGCCGCGCCCCACCCTCCGCCCGGCGCCTCAT
>DATDDC010000230.1:0-3850 GCA_036523995.1 Anaeromyxobacter sp. | reverse complement strand
CTCCTCGACCCCGGTGAGCGACAGGTTCGTCACCTGGACGCGGACGTAGGTGCGCCGGGAGGGGCCCGCGAGGCGTCGAAGCCCCACGAGATAGGTTCCCGGGCGGCCCTTCCCCGCGACGCTCTCGAGCAGCGGCGCGAGATCGAGCCCGAAGCGCGTGGTGCCCGCGCGGCGCTCGAGCGGGAGCGTCACGACGCGGGAGACGAGCGGGGACCCGAGCAGCCGCAGGTGGCTCCGGAGCTGGGAGCCCGCGGCGCCCTCGAGCTCCGCGTCGGCCGGCTCCTCGCCCGGGAACGGCGGCGCCCCGTCCTCGTCCACCGTCACGCCCCCCGACGGGAACGGCCACAGGCCCGGGTGCAGCGGATCGATCCGGTACACGCGGACGTCGGCGCGCGCGTCGCCGTACCCGACGAGCGGCAGGCTGCGAGGGCCGTTCGCCTCGAGGATCGCCGTCCCCTGGGCGAAGCGGAGGAACGGGCTGCGCGCCCCGAGGTAGAAGAAGAGCGACGTGTCGCCGGGATCGCGGAGCGCGCGCCCCGCCTCGTCGCGGATCGGCGAGGCCGCGAGGCGCAGCCGGTACAGCACGTCGGGAAGGAAGCGGCCGCGCAGCAGGACGCGCGCCCCCTGGGCCTGGAAGGAGAGGTCCGGGACGGACGGCTCGAGGCGCGCGAGCTGCTTGAGCTGCGAGAGCGTCAGCTCCGCGGGGGGCGCGGAGAAGACCAGCTCCGGCCGCTCGCCGCGGTTGCCGCAGGCGAGGGCAGCGTCGCGGGGAGCCGCCCCGCCCGGCATGAGCGCGCTCTCGCCGGCGCCGCAGCGGACCCGCGCGAGGTGGAACGGCGGCTGCGTCGCGAGCCGCCCGGTCCAGAGCACCGTCCCCTCGTCGCCGAGGGCGAGGCTCACGCGAACGACGAGCTGCTTCCCCTCGGGCACGTCCTCGTCGAGCGTCACCGCGTATGCGGCGGGATCGCGCTGGGTGCGTCGCGGCAGCGGCGCGAGCGTGAACCGCGTGATCGCCACCGGGCGCGCGTCGCCGAAGCCGGGCAGGTCGCGCACCTCGAGCGCGAGCATCTTCCGCAGCGACGCGACCGGCAGCGCCTGCGGAAAGGCCATGCTGAAGCTGCGGAACGGGCGGAGGTCCTGCGAGCCGTCGGGCGGCGAGAGGCCCGAGGGCGCGGACATCATGGTGGTGAGGACGCGCTTCCCGAGCCGCGTCGCCACCTGGAAGCGCGCCAGCGCCGGCCACGGCTCGGCGGGGCGGAACTGGAGCGTGCGGCGATCGACCCAGAACCACGCCCCCGGCCAGGACGGCGCGATCGAGAGGCGCTTCGGCCCGTCGTCGGCGTCCCCGCGCCCCGGCCCCTCGTCGGAGTCGAAGTACGCGGTGACCGGGTCGTATCCGCGGAGGAACTGCTCCGGCAGGAGGTGGGCACGCTCGGCGCGCTGGCCCGCGTCGGCGGGGCGATACCCCGCCGCCTCGGCGGGGAACGCCATCGCGAGGAACGACGCGAGGACGAGGTGGGAGATGCGGGTCACGGCTGTCCTCCGATCCGTCCGAAGAGGTCGCGCAGGTAGTCGGGCGGGACGCCGATCTCGGAGCCGGCGAGCCCGACGAGCACCGGGCGGAAGCGCATGGGGGGCGCGCCGGCCGGCGCCGCCACGGCGAGCACGTAATCGCCCGGGGCGAGACCGAGGAGCTGCTGGCAGCCGACGCCGACCGTGCGGCCTGCGCCGTCCGCGACGCTGCACTCGAGGGCCTCCGCGTCCTCTCGGATGCCGAGCCCGACGCGCCCCTGCGAAGCGACGCGGAACCTGAACAGGCGGGCGTCGCCGGGCGCCGCCCATCGCTCGGGGCCCACGCCCTCGGCGAGGAGCTCGACGCGCTCGGCGACCCAGCGCGCGGCCCCGGACAGCGGCGCGCCCGCGAAGGCGCGCACGAGGAGGCGGTGCTTCCCCGCGGGCAGGAGGCGTGCGAGACGGCACCCCGCGCCGCGGCCCTCGAGCACGACGAGCGCGCCGCCGGACAGCAGGGCGCACGACCCGGCGTCGGCCTCGACGTGGACGACCGCCTCGGCGGGGAGCTCGATGCCGAGATCGGTCAGGTCGCCCTGGAGCGGCGCCGCCTCTCCCTCCGCGAGCGCGCGCGGAGCGCCCGTGGGCACCGGACGTCCGAGGCGCGCGAGCGGCTCGGAGGCGGGCCACACCGCGGCACGCACCGGTCCGGCGGGGTGATCGATCCGCACCTCGCCGCCCACCCCCGGGGGGAGCGCCGCCGCGCAGGCGGCGATGCGCGTCCCGTCGTCGAGGGCGACGGCGCACCTCGCCGCCCCGTCCACCTCGAGCCGCCGCTCCGCGGGCGCGGACGGGATCCGCCAGGCCGCGGAACCCGGGAGCGCGAACGCATCCTCGCGGACGCCGGCGAGCTCGGGGGGTGGGGGCGGCGACGCGAGCGCGACGATCGTGGCCTCGGCGCGACGCTCCGCCGGCGCGAACACCGCCACGTCCGCGCCGCGGGGGGCCTCGAGGCGGCAGCTCTGGAGCGCGTCGGACGGCGCGCAGAGGTCCACGGCGGCTCCGCCGACGAGGAGGACCGCCCAGGCGGAGGGCGGCAGGAGGAGCTCGGCGCGCGCGGGCCCGTCGGGCAGGCGGTAGAGCCCGCCGCCCTCGGGCACGTCCAGCGGATGCCGTCCGGGCCCCAGCCGCGCCGGCGGCGGGAGCGCAGCCCCGACGCGGCGGACTCGCGCCTCGATGGGCACGTCGGCGCGGAGCCGGACGATCGACGAGGTGGTCGCGCCCGAGGCGGCGAAGCACGCACCGTCGGCGAACGCGCGGACGCCGCCGTCGATCTCGCAGGCGGGCGCGCCGCGGCGTCCTGCCGGTGTGCGCACCTCGACGAGGTGCACGGCGCTCCGGCGCGACACTTGGCGCTCGAGGCGGGGGGCGTGGTCGAGCGTCAGAACCTCGTCCGGCCGGCGATCGAGATCCGCGGGCACGTCCTCGAGCGCGACGCGGCCCTCCCCGCCTCCGGCCAGGAACAGCACCTCGCCGGAGTCGAGCGACGCCAGCGGGCCACACGGCGCGAGGAGCCCGTGCAGCGCCCCCGCGAGGCAGCGGATCCCCTCGCCCGTCCGGTATCGACCCGGGCGCTCGATCCGCGCCCGCGCCGCGCCGCCTTCACGGATGCGGCCACGCTCGAGGGGTGACACCGGGCGGATCGCCACGCGCGCGGTCGCGCCGGTGGTGCCGTCTTGCGTCCACGCTCGGAGCCGCCAGGAGCGGCCGCCGGTGGCCACCGCCGCCTCGCAGCGCTTCACCGCGGACGCGCGCCAGGCGAGCCGGCCCGCCTCGTCCTCGACCGCGCAGGAGAACGCGATCGGCGCCTCGAGCGCCACCTCGACGATCGCGTCTCCGGGGGCCGGCGGGATCGAGGCGGAGAGGACGCCGGCCCCGACGTCGTACGTCCGCCCGTCCTGCAGCGCGCCCACGTCCCGCGGCGCGGGCATCGTCACCGACACGCGCGAGCGCCCGGGGAGCAGCGCCTCCGATTCGAGGACGAGGGCGTACTCCCCGGCGGCGATCGGCTCGGCGAGCCCGCAGTTCCAGTCGTCGCCGACCTCGCTCGACTCGGCGACGAGCCGGCCCGCGCCGTCGAGCACCCGACAGCGCACGTCGACGTCGCCGGTCGTCCGCAGGCGCAGCGTCCCCGCGGCCGGGATGACGAGCGGAAGCCGCGCGGGCACCTCGACGTCGCGCTCGACGCCCGGCGCCAGGCCCGCGGTCGCGACCTGCACCTCGTACGAGACGGCCACGTCGCCGCGAGAGTGCTCCGCCGAGAGCGCGTACTTGCCGGAGG
>DATDDC010000229.1:0-2141 GCA_036523995.1 Anaeromyxobacter sp. | reverse complement strand
CGGCCGCCCCGCTCGTCGCCGCCCTGGTCCGCGGGGCCGAGCCTCCGCTGCGCGTCGCCGCCGCGGCGGTGGCGCAGGCGCTCGGAGATCCGCGCGGGGACATCCCGTACGCCTGGCTCGCGGGGCTGTACGCCGAGGCGGCGGGCCGCGGGCTCACGGAGGTGACGGCGCTCCTCGTCTCGCCTCCGCCGCAGCGCGCCTACCGGGAGCCGCGCGACCGGTCGGACCCCCGCCTCGCCTCCCTCACGCTCGGGCACAAGAAGGCGCTGGCGCGGGCGCAGCGCGATCCCGATCTCCTCGCCCGGCTCGCCGCGGAGGGGGAGCCGGTGGTGGTGCGGGAGCTCCTGCGGAACCCGCAGCTCACCGAGGACTTCGTCGTGCGCATCGCCTCGCGCCGGCCGTGCCGGCCGGAGACGCTGCGCTGCATCTTCGAGGCGCGCCGCTGGCGGACGCGCTCCGCCGTGGCGCTCGCCGTCGTGCGCAATCCCTACGCGGCCCCGGCCATAGCCCTCGAGCTCCTCTCCGGCCTCGGCGCGACCGACCTCCGCGACATCTCGCGCGACGCGACGCTCCACCCGCTCGTGCGGGCGGTGGCGGCGCGGCTCGCGGCGCTCCGCAGACCTTGAGGCAAGATCGTCACCGATCGCGCTCGCGCCGGAGCAGGCGCCCCAGCGCGTCGCCGATCCGCGGCACGTAGAGACCTCCCACCACGAGGATGGCGACGAACACGACGACGACGAGATCCGTGAACATGAGGTGGAGGCGCCTCGCGGGGGCCGGGCTAGGATAACGGGAGGAGGGCTCCATGGCGAGGCACGTCCCCATCGCGCCCCGCGCCCGGCGCGGGGCGCTCGTCCTCGGCCACCGCGGCGCGAGCGCCGAGGCCCCCGAGAACACGCTGGCGGCGTTCCGGCTCGCCCTGGCGCAGGGGGCGGACGGGTTCGAGCTCGACGCCTGGCGCTGCCGGAGCGGCGAGGTCGTCGTCGGCCACGACGAGCGCACCGGCCGCGTGGCGGGCGTGGACCTCCGCATCCCGGACGCGTCGCTCGCGGATCTCCGGGCCCTCGACGTCGGCGCGTGGAAGGGGGAGGCGTTTCGCGGGGAGCGGATGCCGCTCCTCGAGGAGGTGCTGGAGGCCTTCCCCGCCGCCGTCGTGAACGTGGAGCTCAAGTCGCGAGGCGGCGATCTCCGGCTCGCGAGCGCCGCGGCCCGGATCGTCGCGCGGGCGGGCGCGGGCGGCCGCGTCCTCGTCTCGTCCTTCGACTGGTCGCTGCTCGTCGCGTTCCGGATCGCCGCGCCCGCCGTGCCGGTGGGGCTCCTCTTCGACGGCGATCACCCCTGGCGGCTGCGGCTCGCCGGAGCGATCCGGCTCATGGGGCCGTCGGCCGTGCACCCCGAGCGGCGGCTCCTGACGGCCGCCCGGGCGCGCGCCTGGAACGAGCGCGGCCTCGCCGTGAACGTCTGGACCGTGGACGATCCCGACGAGGCGAGGGCCCTCGCCGCCCTGGGCGCCGCAGGGATCATCACGAACGTGCCGGCGCGGATCCGCCAGGCCATGACTGCGAGCGCAGGGGCAGCCGGATGAGGCTGCCCCGGCCCCCCAGGGGGCCCCCGACAACGAGCGCGGCTCCGCCGCGAGCACAGATCTCGAGCGAGCGGGGGGACCGGGGGGGCGCGAGGGCGAAGCCCGAGTGTCCCCCCGCCGAGATCAGAACTCCCAGCCGAACCGGAACCCCGCGGAGAACGACGAGCTCAGCTCGAAGTCCGGGTAGTCGCCGGCCGCGGGGGCCGCGCTGCCGCTGTGCTTGACGCCGGCGAAGTACGTCCCCTCCAGGGCGAGCGAGACGAGGTTCGCGGTCATGCGGACGCCGAGCGTCGTGCGGTAGAGGTTCGTGCGGAGCTTCGGGAACTCGGCGACGGTGGTGAGCTGGTCGCTGGGGTTCGTGGCGCCGGAGCGGAAGGGGCCGAAGTCGAGCCTCTCTGACGACGCGTTCACGAACGTGAAGCGGGCGGCGACGTAGGGCGTGAAGCTCGTCACGCTGGACACGCCCCAGCGCTTCGAGACGAGGAGGTCGAGGTCCGTCGCGTCGAGGTTCAGCTCGTGCTGGCCGAAGAGGCGCGTGTAGGCCGCGCGCACGGCG
>DATDDC010000228.1:0-14993 GCA_036523995.1 Anaeromyxobacter sp. | reverse complement strand
CTCCCCGGGAGCCTCCGGGCGCGCCTCGGCGGGCACGGTGTGGAGCTTGGGATCGGCAGGGGTCATGGCGTTCACGTCTCCATCTCGAGGTGCGGCCGCTGGGAGGCCGCCCTCTTGTTCACCTCGAGGAAATAGAGCAGCGGAAGGACGCAGAGGAAGAGGAAGCCCGTCAGGGCGAGCACGTGCTGGAAGGACAGCACCATGGCCTGCCGGGTCACCGTGCCGTCGAGGGCGCGCAGCGCGGCCTCGTTCGCCTCGACGGGGCCGAAGCCCTTCGCCTGGAACCCCGCCACCAGGGCGCCGAGGCGGGCCTGCACCTCGGGGCGATCCAGCGCCACGTGCGCCGCGATGGCCGCCTTCGCCTGGACGGCGTGCCGCGAGAGGATCGTCGCGAAGATGGCGAGGCCCATGGACGCCCCCACCTGGCGCAGGAGCGAGTTCAGGCCCGTCGCGTCGGCGAGGCGCGTCCGCGGGATCTGCGACAGCGCCGCGGTGGTGAGCGGGACGAAGAGCAGGCTGAAGCCCACGCCCTGGATGAGGATGGCGTCGATGATGCCCCGGGCGGTGGTCTGCAGGGTCACCCGCGAGACGTCGAACGCGCCCAGCGCCACGCAGGTGATGCCGGCCGCGATGAGGAGGCGGGGCGAGACCTTGCCGTAGAGCCGGCCCACGATGGGCGTCACCGCCATCATGACGAGCGTGCGCGGCATGAGGGCGAGGCCCGACTGCATGGCGGTGAACCCGAGCAGCTCCTGCATGAACACGGGGAGGAGGAACATCGACGCGAGCAGGATGGCGAACATGACCGCGCCGATGAGGGTGCCGGAGGCGAAGAGCGGGTCCTTGAAGAGGCGAACGTTCACGGCGGGCACCGGCGCCACGAGCTCGCGCCAGACGAAGAGGGCGAGGGCGACCACGGCGAGGAGCGCGCACGCCACGATGAGGCCGGACTGGAACCAGTCCTTCTGCTGCCCCTCCTCGAGGAAGAACTGCAGCGCGGCGAGCCCCAGGGCGAGGAGCGCGATGCCGAGCCAGTCCATGTTCTTCCGCTGGTGGGCCGCGGCGGCCGCGTTCGCCGCGCGGATGTCGTCCGGCTCGTGGACGAAGCTCCCCACCATGAAGAGGCCGAGGGCGCCCACGGGCAGGTTGATGAAGAAGATCCAGGACCAGTGGACGTTGTCCACGATCCAGCCGCCCAGGGTCGGGCCCACCGCGGGGCCGATCATCACGGCCATGGCGAAGAGGGCCATGGCGAGGCCCTGCTCCTCGGGCGGGAAGGTCTGCCGCAGGATGGCCTGCTCGGTGGGCTGGAGCGCGCCCGCGCCGAAGCCCTGCAGCACGCGGAAGAGCACGAGGGAGGGGAGCGACCAGGCCATTCCGCAGAGCGCGGAGGAGACGACGAAGAGGAGGAGGCTCGCCATGTACACGCGCTTCTGGCCGAAGAGGCGGCCGAGGAAGGCGGTGAGCGGCATGACGATGACCGTGGCGATGGCGAAGCCGGTCGTGACCCAGGTGATCTCCTGGAGCGTCGCGCCCACGGCGCCGCGCATGTGCGGCAGCGCCACGTTCACGATGGACGCGTCGATCGCCCCCATGAGCGTGCCGAACGTCACGGAGATCGTGACGAGCCACTTGTTCGTGCGCGGTCGCGCCGGCGCGAGGGCGCCGGGGAACGTCGTCGCAGTGCTCATCGGGCGGCGCCCCGCAGGAAGATGTCCACGACGGCGTCGCTCACGTCCTCCTGGGCTCCGCTCTCGATGGAGCGCAGGATCATGGCGCGGGCCATGCCGACGAGCGCGTGCCCGAACAGCTCCGCGCCGTCCGCTCGCAGGTCCCCCGCCGCGACGCCGTCCGCCACGACGCGGTCCACCCGCGCGACGAGCTCGGCGAGGAGCGTGCGCTGCGGGCGGAGCCGCGCCGGCCCCTCTCCGGCCTGGACGAGGACCGCGAGGAAGCGCCCGTGCTCGCGCGCGTGCGCCGCGACGGAGGAGAGGAAGGCGCGGAGCCGCGCCCGCACGTCCTCCCCCGCGGCGGCCGAGAGCGCGCGGTCCACGCGCTCGAGGAGCGCCCGGTGGCTGGCGCGGACGAGCGAGGCGAGGAGCGCGTCCTTGTCCTTGAAGTGGTTGTAGAGGGTGCCGACCGCGACGCCGGCGCGCGAGGCGATGCGCTCCATGCGGGCGGCGTGCAGGCCGTCCTCGGCGAACACGGCCTCGGCGGCCTCGAGGATGGCCCGCCCCATCTCCTCGCGGAGCCGATCGCGGAGCCGGGCCTGATGGGAGGTGGAGCCTTCGTTCATCTAGATGAATCTCGATTCACCTGGTGAACGATACATCTAATGATCGCGGCCGGCGCTGTCAACCCGGCGGCTCGGGCGGCGGGCCGGGCCCGAACGGCGGCCCGCCGGCCTCCCGCGCGGAGGAGACCCGGACGATCGCCAGGGCGAGGGCGGCGCAGAGGGCGCCCCAGGCGGCGCCGGCCACGACGTCGGTCGGCCAGTGCACCCCGACGTACACGCGGCTCCAGGACACCGCCACGGCGAGCGCGAGCGCCGCCGCCCCCAGCGCTCGCCGCGCCGCGCGCGCCACGAGCGCCACGGCGAAGAAGTTCGAGGCGTGGAGGCTCGGGAGGGACCCCACGTCGCTCGAGGCGACGAGCCAGCGGAAGGTCCCCGGCGGCAGCGCGAAGCAAGGCCGCATCCGGCCGAACAGCGGGCGGAGCACCTGGGCGCCGATGAAGTCGCTCGCGGCCACCGCCGCCCCCAGGGCGAGCACCAGCGCGAGGCGCTCCCGCCGCTCCCGCCGCCGATCGAGCGCGATGGCGACCGCGAGGGCCAGCCCCGCCAGGATCCCGAACGTCCGCTCGGACAGGACCACCGCGGCGGCGTCGACGAGGGAGCCCGCGCTCGCGTTCACCGCGTGGAAGACCGCCTCCTCGATCCCGCTGTGGTGATCGACGGTCACCGGCCCTCAGCGGTTCACGTGGGCCATGGCCGCCGCCGGATAGCGGTCGCCCGAGGCCGCCCCCTTCGGCGCCGCCGCGTCGATCCGCGCCAGGTCCGCCTTCGAGAGCGAGATGTCCACCGCAGCCACGTTCTCCTCGAGGTGCGCGCGCGCCGTGGTCCCCGGGATCGGCGCGACGCCCTTTCGCTGGTGGAGCACCCACGCCAGCGCGAGCTGCGCCGGCTTCACGCCCTTCTCCCCGGCGATCTCGCGGATGCGCTCCACGAGCTGCAGGTTCTTCTCGCACCCGAGGCCGATCGCCGACACCTCGAGCCCCTGCTTTCCGAGCTTCCGCCTCTCCATGTTCGCCTCCGCGCCTGCTTTCGCGCGGGAGCGTAATGCGCGCACCGGTCCGGCGCCGCGGCGAAGCGCCGCCCCGGCGGAGCGGCTCCCGCTGCGGCCACGGCCCTTCCGCGCCGGAGCGGTCACCCGGGGGCGGCGCACCCCGGGCGCCGCCCTCACCAGATGATCCGCACCGCGTTCGCCTGCACGCCCGACGGCCCGGTGTCGTCCGCCACGAACACGCGACCGGCGCCGCAGGCGACGTGCACGGGGCTCGCGAAGCCGGTGAGCGATTCGTCCACGTAACCGACAGTCACGAGGCCCGCGCGGCCGCCGCGGCGCCGGCCGCCGCGGAGCGCGCCTTCGCGCGGAGCACGAGCACGGTCCCGGCGAGCACGAGCACCATCCCGAGGAGCGCCGCGGGCGTCCAGCGGTAGCCCTCGAACACGGTCGACGCCGCCATGGCGAGGACCGGGATGGCCACGGCGGTGTAGCCCGATCTTCCCGCTCCGATCCTGCGGAGGAGGGTGAGGTAGGTGATGAAGGCGAAGACCGAGCCGAACAGCGCGAGGTAGAGGAGCGAGGCGACGTACCGCGCCGAGGCGTCGAAGGCGAAGGGGATCCGGCGCGCCGCGCACCAGCCCGCGACCGAGAGGGCCGCGTACGTCATCGACCAGGCGGTGCTCGGCACGATGGCGACGCCCCGCGCGTAGAGGTGCTGCGACCAGAGGTTCCCCGCGGAGGCGAGGAGCGTGGAGACCACCGCCAGGACGATGCCGGAGACGACGTGCGGCTCGCCCCGCAACCCGCGCACCTCGGGCAGGAACACGAGCGCCACGCCCGCGAAGCCCAGGATGGCCCCCAGCACCACCGCGCCCGGCGCCGGGGCGCCGAAGAGCACCCGCGCTCCGAGGAGGTTCCAGAACACGAGGGTCGCGAACAGCACCGAGACGAGCCCCGAGGTGAGGTGCTCCTCCGCCAGGTAGACGAGCACGTAGTTCGCGCCGAACTGCAGGACGCCGAGCACGACGAAGCTCGCGTGGTCCCGCGCCCCGGCCCGGAGGCCCACGCCGCGGAGCGCGCACCAGCCGAGGAGCAGCGCCCCGGCGAGGCCGAAGCGCCACGCCACGGAGACCTCCGGGGCGACGACGCCGAGCTGGAGCTTGATGACGAGCCAGGTGGTGCCCCAGATGAGCGACGGCACGAGGAAGAGGAGCCAGTTGGGCACGGGCGGCGCATCATACCCGTCGCCCTGACGCGCGGGCGCTCGCGCCGGCGTCAGCGCTCGTCCGTCCGCTCGATGCGGAAGACGGGCGGATCGATCCGGGTGCTCCGGCAGCTCGGGCACGCGCCGGGACGGGTGAGCCGGGCGCGCTCCGCGAAGCGATAGCCGCAGGAGAGGCAGGCGGCGGGCTCGACGACGAGGCGCTCGCCGCGATGGGGGAGGGAGCGGGCGAGGTGAGCGAGGTGCCCCGCCACGTCCTTCTCGCGGATCCCGGCGGCGGCGGAGAGATCGCGCGCCGTGGCGGGGCCCTCGCCGAGGGCGCGCCGCAAGGTCTCGCGGAGCGTCTCCCCTCGCGCGCCCGGGGCGGGAACCTTCATGCCGCGATCATAACGGAGTCATCTCCGGGACACGGCGAGCGCGCCCGTCACGTCGCGGGCGATCTCCACGAGCGCCGAGGCCGCCGCCGCGACCCCCCCTCGTCACGAAACGCTTACGGGACGACCGTGAACGTGGCCGCGGAGGACGTGCCGCCGCCGGGCGGGGGGCTCGTCACCGTGACGGAAGGCGATCCGGCCGAGGCCACGTCGCTCGCCGGGATGAAGGCGACGAGCTCGGTCGCGCTCGCGTAGCGGGTGGAGCGGTCGCTCCCGTTCCACTGCACCACCGAGCCGGGCACGAAGCCCGAGCCCGTCACGGTGAGCCGGAAGTTGGGCCCGCCGGCGGTGGCGCTCGAGGGCGAGAGGGACGTCACCGCGGGCGCCGGGTTCGCGGTGGTGGGCGCGGCTCAGGCCGGCTCGCCGCGGAGATGGGGCGAGCGCCGCTCGCGACGGCGGGTGAAGCGGTCGAGCGCGAGGTAGACCACCGGCGTCGTGAAGAGCGTCAGCGCCTGCGAGAAGACGAGCCCGCCCACGATGGTGATGCCGAGCGGGCGGCGGAGCTCGGCCCCCGCGCCGCCGCCCAGCGCCAGCGGGAGGCCGCCCAGGAGGGCCGCCAGCGTCGTCATCATGATGGGCCGGAAGCGAAGCAGGCACGCCTTGTGGATGGCCTGGCGCGGCGAGAGCCCCTCGTCGCGCTCCGCCTCGATGGCGAAGTCGATCATCATGATGGCGTTCTTCTTCACGATGCCGATGAGCAGGATGATCCCGATGAGCGCGATGATGCTGAACTCGGTCCGGACCGCCATGAGCGCCACGAGGGCGCCGACGCCCGCGGAGGGCAGCGTGGAGAGGATCGTGACGGGGTGGACCAGGCTCTCGTAGAGGACGCCCAGCACGATGTACACGGCGATGAGCGCGGCGAGCACGAGGTACGGCTCGCTGCGCAGCGAGTCGAGGAACGCCTGGGCCGTCCCCTGGAACGACCCCTGGATGCTCGCGGGCAGGCCGATCTGCTGGCCCGCCCGGCGCACCGCGTCCACCGCCTGGCCGAGCGCGATCCCGGGGGCGAGGTTGAAGGAGATCGTCACCGCCGGGAACTGCCCCTGGTGGTTCACGGACAGCGAAGCCTGCGTCGGCTTGAAGCGCGCCAGGCCGGTGAGGGGGACCTGCGCGCCGGTGGGCGTGGGCACGTAGATCTTGCGGAGCGCGTCCGGCGTCCCCTGGAGCTCCGGCTTCACCTCCAGCACCACCCGGTACTGGTTCATGGCGCCGTAGAGCGTCGCCACCTGGCGCTGGCCGAACGCGTCGTAGAGGATCTGGTCCACGGTCTGCGAGGTGATCCCGAGGCGCGAGGCGGTGTCGCGGTCCACCTCCACGAGGAGCTGGAGCGCCGCGGACTGCTGATCGGTCGTCACGTCGCGGAGCTCCGGGACGGCCCGGAGCCGCTCGAGGAGCCGCGGGGCCCACTCGTTCAGCTCGGCGAGGTTCGCGTCCTGGAGCGTGTACTGGTACTGCGTGCGCGCGAAGCGGCCGCCCACGCGCACGTCCTGCACCGACTGGAGGTAGAGGGTGATCCCGGGGACGCGCGCCAGCTGCGGGCGCAGCTCCCCGATGACCTGGTCGGCGGTCTGCTTCCGCTCCGACTGCGGCTTCAGCTCGATGAAGGCGTTGCCGGTGTTGAGCGTGCCGCCGCCGGTGAAGGAGATCATGTGCGAAACGGCCGGGTGGCCCATCACCGCCCGGTTCACGAGCTCCTGCCGCTCGCGCATCGCCGGGAAGGAGATGTCCTGGGGGGCGTCGGACGTCCCCTGGAGCTGCCCCGTGTCCTGCTGGGGGAAGAGCCCCTTCGGCACGACCACGTAGAGAGCGACGCTCACCACCGCGGCGGCGGCGGTGAGGACGAGCATGAGCGGCGCGTGGCCGAGGACCCAGGACAGGTCCCGGTCGTAGCGGCGCAGCATCCACTGGAAGAAGCGCTCCGAGGCGCGGAAGGCCCGCCCGTGCTCCTCGAGCGCGGTGCGCCGCAGGAGCCGCGAGGCCATCATGGGCGTCAGCGTCAGGGAGAGCACCGCCGAGATGGCGATGGCCATGCTGAGCGTCACCGCGAACTCGCGGAAGAGGCGGCCCACGATGCCGCCCATGAGCAGGATGGGGATGAAGACCGCGAGGAGCGAGGCGGTGATGGAGACGATGGTGAACCCGATCTGCTTCGCGCCCTCGAGCGCGGCCTGGAACGGCGGCCTGCCCGACTCCACGAACCGCGTCACGTTCTCGGTGACGACGATGGCGTCGTCCACCACGAAGCCGGTGGAGATGGTGAGCGCCATGAGCGAGAGGTTGTCGAGGCTGTAGCCCAGCAGGTACATGCCGCCGAACGTGGCCACGAGCGACAGCGGCACCGCCACCGCCGGGATCACCGTGGCGCGGGCGCTGCGCAGGAAGACGAAGACGACGGCGATGACGAGGGCCACGCTGATGGCGAGCGTCACCTGGACGTCGTGCACGGAGGCGCGGATGGTGCGGCTCCGGTCGATGGCCACCTGCACGTCGATGGCGGGCGAGATGGAGCGGGTGAGCTGGGGCAGGAGCGCCTTCACGCGCTCGATCACCTCGATGATGTTGGCCCCCGGCTGCCGCCGCACCAGCATCACCACCGCGCGCCGCCCGTCGAGCCAGCCCGCCACCCGCTCGTTCTCGACGCCGTCGCGCAGCGTGGCCACGTCGCCGAGCCGGATGGGCGAGCCGTTCCGGTAGGTGAGCACCAGGGGCGCGAAGGTGGCGGCGGCGCCGAGCTGGTCGTTCGCGGCGAGCACCATGCGCTGCTCGGGTCCCTCGAGGGAGCCCTTGGGCGGCGCCACGGTGGCCTGGGCGAGCACGCTGCGCACGTCCTCGAGCCCGAGCCCCACGCCGGCCAGGGCGGTGGGATCGACCTGCACGCGCACGGCGGGTTGCTGCCCGCCTCCCACGAACACCTGGCCCACGCCCGGCACCTGGGCGATCTTCTGCGCCAGGATGGTGTTCGCGGCGTCGAAGACCTGCGAGAGCGGCAGCGTCGAGGAGGTGACGGAGAGGATGAGAATGGGCGCGTCGGAGGGGTTCACCTTGCGGTAGCTGGGCCGGGTGGGGAGGTTCTGGGGCAGGTCCCCGGCCGCGGCGTTGATGGCGGCCTGCACGTCGCGCGCTGCGGCGTCCACGTCGCGATCGAGATCGAACTGGAGGGTGAGGCTGGTCGAGCCGAGGGAGCTCACCGACGTCATCTCGGCGAGCCCGGCGATGCGGCCGAAGCGCCGCTCGAGCGGCGTCGCCACCGCCGACGCCATGGTCTCCGGGCTCGCGCCGGGCAGGCCCGCGTTCACGTTGATGGTGGGGAAGTCCACCCGCGGGAGCGGCGCGACGGGGAGGAGCCCGTAGGCGGCCCCGCCCCCGAGCAGGAGGGCCGCGGCGAGGAGGCTCGTGGCGACCGGCCGCCGGATGAACGGCTCGGAGATGCTCATGTCCGGCTCGCGGCGGCCTCGGCGCTCTCGGGGGCCCGCCGGCGCAGGAAGCGGCCGAGCCGCGCCATGTAGAGGTAGATGACCGGCGTCGTGTAGAGGGTGAGGAGCTGGGACACGAGCAGCCCGCCCACGATGCTGATGCCGAGGGGCCGGCGCAGCTCCGAGCCCGTGCCGCTCCCCAGCGCCAGCGGGAGCCCGCCGAGGAGCGCCGCCATCGTCGTCATCATGATGGGCCGGAAGCGCAGGAGGCAGGCCTGCGTGATGGCCTCGCGCGTGGAGAGGCCCTGGTCCCGCTCCGCCTCGAGCGCGAAGTCGATCATCATGATGGCGTTCTTCTTCACGATGCCGATGAGGAGGATGATCCCGATGAGCGCGATGATGGTGAAGTGCGTCCGGGTGAGCAGGAGCGCGAGGATCGCGCCCACGCCGGCGGACGGGAGCGTGGAGAGGATCGTCACCGGGTGGATGTAGCTCTCGTAGAGGACGCCGAGCACGATGTACACGGTGACGAGGGCCGCCAGGATGAGGAGCGGCTCGCTCGCCAGCGACTCCCGGAAGGCCTGGGCGGTGCCCGCGAACTCGGCGCGCACGCGCGGCGGGAGGTCGAGATCGGCCTCGATCCCGTGGATGGCGTCGACCGCCTCGCCCAGGGAGACGCCGGGCGCGGTGTCGAACGAGATCGTCACGGCGGGGAACTGGCCCTGGTGGCTCACCGCCAGCGGGGCGAGGCGCGTCTCGAACTGCGTGAAGGCGGAGAGCGCCACCGGATCGCCCGCCTGGGAGCGCACGTAGAGGTGCGAGAGCGCCCGCGGGTCCTGCTGGAACTCCGGCTTCACCTCGAGGACCACGCGGTACTGGTTGAGCTGCGTGAAGATGGTCGAGATCTGCCGCTGCCCGAAGGCGTCGTAGAGGACGTCGTCGATGGCCTGGGGCTGGATGCCGAGCCGCGCCGCCGTGTCGCGGTCGATGTTCACGCGGAGCTGCAGGCCGTTGGACTGCTGGTCGCTCGCCACGTCGCGGAGCTCGGGGAGCGCCTGCAGGCGCTGGAGGACGCGCGGCGCCCAGGTCTGGAGCTCCTCCAGGTCGGGGTCCTCGAGCGTGTACTGGTACTGCGTCCGGCTCACCCGCGCGTCGAGCTGGAGGTCCTGCACCGGCTGCAGGTAGACGGCGATGCCCGGAACGCTCGCGGCGCGCTGCTTCAGGCGATCGATGATCTCGGAGGCGGAGGCGTCGCGCTTCTCGCGGGGCTTGAGCGCGATGGAGAGCCGTCCGCTGTTCGGGGTGGGGTTCGTCCCGTCGGCGCCGATGAAGGAGGCGACGGTGACCACGTCCGGATCCTCGCGGACGGCATCCGCGATGGCCTGCTGCCGCGCCCGCATGCTCGTGAAGGAGACGTCCGGCGGCGCCTCGGTGACGCCCACGACGAGGCCGGTGTCCTGCACGGGGAAGAAGCCCTTCGGGACGAGGACGGCGAGGAGGATGGTGAGGGCCAGGGTGCCGACGGTCACCGCCAGGGTGAGCGGCTGGCGATCGAGGACCCAGCGCAGGGTGCGCTCGTAGAACGCCACGGTGCGATCGAAGACGCGCTCGAAGGCGCGGGCCACCGGCCCCGGGTGCTCCTCGTGCCCGAGCAGGTAGGCGCTCATCATGGCCGTGAGCGTGAGGGAGAGGACGGCGGAGACGCCGATGGCGACGGCGAGGGTCACCGCGAACTCGCGGAAGAGGCGCCCGATCACCCCGCCCATGAAGAGGAGGGGGATGAGCACGGCCACGAGGGACACCGTCAGGGAGACGATGGTGAAGCCGATCTGCTTCGAGCCCTTGAGCGCCGCCTGGAGCGGCCGATCGCCCCGCTCCACGAAGCGGGCGATGTTCTCGATCATGACGATGGCGTCGTCCACCACGAACCCGGTGGAGATGGTGAGCGCCATGAGCGAGAGGTTGTTGAGGCTGTAGCCGAGCAGGTACATGACGCCGAAGGTGCCGACGAGCGAGAGCGGCACGGCGACGCCGGGGATGACGGTGGCCCGCAGGCTGCGGAGGAACAGGTAGATGACGGCCACCACCAGCACGACCGAGAGGAGGAGGGTGAACTGCACGTCGTTCACCGACGCGCGCACCGTCTCGGTGCGGTCGCTCAGGACGGTGACGGAGAGGCCCTGCGGGAGCGCCGAGGAGAGGCGCGGGAGGAGCGCCTTCACCCGCTCCGCCACCTCGATGACGTTCGCGCCCGGCTGCCGCTGGACGTTCAGGATGATGGCGCGCTCCTTGCCGGCCCACCCGGCGAGCTGCGCGTTCTCCACGCCGTCCACCGCCACGGCCACGTCCTGGAGGCGGATGGGCGCGCCGTTCCGGTAGGCGAGGACGAGCGGTCGGAAGCTGTCGGCCTTGAAGAGCTGGTCGTTCGTGGCGAGGACGAAGTCCTGGCGCGGACCGTCCAGGTTGCCCTTGGGCTGGTTCACGTTCGCGGCGAGGACGACCTGGCGCAGATCCTCGAGGGTGAGGCCGGCGCCCGCCAGCGCCGTGGGATCGGCCTGCACCCGCACCGCGGGCTTCTGGCCGCCGTTGATGGTGACGAGCCCGACGCCGGAGACCTGCGAGATCTTCTGGGCCAGGATGGAGTCGGCGAAGTCGTCCACCTGGTCGAGGGGCAGGTTGGGCGACGTCACGGCGAACACGAGGATGGGCGTGTCCGCGGGGTTGCTCTTCGAGTAGGTGGGCGGGGCGGGCAGGGTGCGGGGCAGGAGGGAGGAGGCGGCGTTGATGGCCGCCTGGACGTCCTGCTCGGCGGCGTCGATGTTGCGCTCCAGCGTGAACTGGAGCGTCACCTGCGAGGTGCCGAAGCTCGAGACCGACGTCATCTGCGCGAGCGAGGGCATCTGCCCGAACTGCCGCTCGAGCGGCGTCGTCACGGCCGAGGTCATGGTCTCGGCGCTCGCGCCCGGCAGCGAGGTCGACACCACGATGGTCGGATAGTCGACCTGCGGCAGCGCCGAGACCGGGAGCTGCCGGTAGCCGGCGACGCCGGCGAGGAGGAGCCCCACGGTGAGGAGCGCCGTCCCCACGGGTCGGCGGATGAAGGGCTCCGAGACGTTCACTTCGCACCGCTCGCCGGCCGCTGTCCGTCCGCGCCGTCCGAGGAGACGGGCGGGGAGGCGCCGCGGCCCTGGGCCCGCGGCGCGCCCGGCGGGCCCTTCCCCTCCGGTTGCCCCTGGCCGCGCGGCGCCACCTTCGCGCCGGGGCGGAGCTGGTTCTGCCCCTCCACGACCACGCGATCGCCCTCGGCGATCCCGCTCGCGACGATGGAGAGGTCGCCCTGGGTCACCTCCAGGACGACGGGGCGCGGGGTCACGGTGTCGTCGCCGCCCACGACGTACACGAAGGTGCCGCTCGGCCCCCGCTGCACCGACGTGGCCGGGATGGTGAGCGCGCCCTTGCGCGTCTCGAGCCGCATGCGGGCGTTCACGAACTGGTTCGGCCAGAGGACGCGGCGCGGGTTCGGCAGGATGGCCTTGAGCCGCACGGTGGCCGTGGCCGGGTTGATCTGGTTGTCGAACGCGGCGAGCTCTCCCGTGCCGAGCAGGGTGGAGCCGTCGCGGCTGAAGGCCTCGACCGGCAAGGGCCCTCGCGCGAGCTGCTCCGAGACGGCCGAGAGCTGGTCCTGCGGCAGCGTGAACAGCACGGCGATGGGATCCATCTGCGCGACCACCACGATGCCGTTCGGATCCCCGGGGTGGACGACGTTGCCGGCGTCGACGAAGCGGATCCCGGCCACGCCCTCGATGGGCGAGACGATGCGCGCGTAGTCGACGTTGAGGCGCGCCGTCTCGATGGCGGCGTGGTCCATGCGCACGGCCCCCTCGAGCTGCCCCGCCGCCGCGACGTCCGCGTCGAGCTGCTGCTGGGGGATGAGCTTCTGCGCGACGAGGTCCTTGTCGCGCGCGACGTTGAGCTGGGCGTTCCGGAGCTGCGCCTCGTCGCGGGCGAGCGCGCCCTCGGCCTGGTGGAGCTGCGCCAGGAACGGCCGCGCGTCGATCTGCCCCAGCACCTGCCCCCGGCGCACGACCTGGCCCTCCTGGAAGAGGACGGCGTCGAGCCGCCCGTCCACCTGCGTGCGCACGGTGACGGTCCGGTAGGCGGTGACGTTGCCGAGGCCCTCGAGGTAGATGGGGACGTCGCGGCGGGTGGCCGGCGCCACGGTCACGGGGATGATGCGCGCCGCCTGGCCCGCGCCCGGGCCGCCGGAGGACGGCTTCGGTCCGCTCCGCGCCCGCACCACCCACGTCCCAGCGATGATGGCCACGACCGCGATCGCGACCGCGACCCACCGCTTCCGTCGCATGAAGGCTCGCCTCCTCTCGGCCGACCCCTGCCATCCTAACGGTTCACGCCGTGCGCGGCCGGAGCCCGGCACGAAGGACGCGGCGCGCCTGCAGAGGAGGCGCGCACGCCGGCGTGACCGGGAGCGATGGGCGCGAGCCTCGCCGCCTCGCAGACCCCTGGCCGGCGGGAAGGTTACGTCTTCCGGGTGCGCGCTCGGCGCGCCCGCGCCGCGGAGCCCGCGAGACGGCCCGCGCACCCGCGTTCACCGAGCGCGATATCGGCTGGAACCCCGTTTGGGGCGCACGCGGGCTCGCGCGGCCGCGCCGCGAGGAGCCGCCCGCTCAGGCGCCGGTCGACCTCTCCGGAGTCGCGAGGTCCCGCAGGGCGTCGCGCGCGAAGGCGTCGGCGGAGAGCGTGGAGCGCGGCAGCCGCGCCAGCGCCACGGCCGCGAAGTCGCCGATGCCGTTCGCGTCGATCGGGATCCAGAGGTGCGTTCCGTCCGCCGTGGTGATGAAGAACCAGCGGTTCACGGGATTGAAGGCGAGGCGGGCCACCTCGCTCCAGCGGATGCGGCGCCGGGTCAGGACGCCGATGCGCGAGAGGCCGAACTCGTCGACGACGAAGCGGCTCCGGAACGCGGAGACGAACTGGTGCAGCGCCACCGCCGCGGCCGCGGCCGCGGCCAGGACGCTCGCCACCGCCCCCAGCCATCCCCCCGACCGCGAGTCGAGGGCGCCCGTCGCGATGGCCGCGAGCAGCGCCGCCGGGAAGAGCGCGCAGACGCCGAGGAGGATCCCGTTCCGCTTCGGCACTCGCATCACGAGGACGCCGCCGCTCAGCGGCACGTGCGGCCGGCCCGGCGTGCGGACGCGCCGGAAGAGGAGCGTCCCGAGGAAGAGGACGACCCCCAGCGCGGCGAGGGTGACGAGGGAGGTCAGCATCGTGGAACGCCTCGCCCGTGGCGAGGTCAGGCCGCTGGTATAGCCGGACGGCGCCGGCCGGAGAAGCACCTTCCCGCCCGGCCGGAAGCCTGGTCGCGGCGCTTGCGCAGCGCGGGATCCTAGGCGGGGCGGACGAGGCCCGTCGCGCGGTGGCGGTCGATCCAGGCCGCCCACGCGACGAGGAGGAAGAGCGCGAGCCCCGCGACGCCGATCGCCTGCGACGAGGGCGGCGGCGGCCCGAGCGCGTTCGCGGCGTAGACGAGGAGGAGGAACGCCACGTATCCCCAGAGCGCGAAGCGGCCCACGCCGTCGACGGGCCGGGTGCCCCGCGCGTAGGCGAGGACCCCCAGGGCGAAGAGCGGGAGCTCCACGGCGAGC
Source organism: Anaeromyxobacter sp. (assembly GCA_036523995.1). GTDB lineage: Bacteria > Myxococcota > Myxococcia > Myxococcales > Anaeromyxobacteraceae > Anaeromyxobacter. The sequence continues at coordinate 974 of DATDDC010000228.1, read as the reverse complement.
GTGCCCGGGACCGAGCGCCACAGGCCGAGCCCGACCTTCGGTCCGCTCCAGACGACGGGGAGGTCCGGCCGGTGCACGACGAGGTCGAGGACCCAGTGGCTCACGACGAGGGCGGCCGCCACCGCTGCGCCGCGCCGCGAGCCCGTGCGCCAGAGGACGACCGCCCCGAACGCAGCCGCCCAGGCGAGGACGCCGAGCCCGCTGTGCGTGAACGGGTAGTGCTCGAAGTCGAGGCGGAGGAACGGGGACGCCGCGGGCACGATGCGGACGCGCTCGATCCCGGCGAGCAGGAGCACGGGCCAGACGAGATCGACGAAGAGCGCCGCGGCGACGAGCGTCCCGAGCGACGAGCGCGGCGAGACGCGCTTCGCGGCGAGCGCGGCGCCGACGTGGCCGATGAACATCGGGTGTCCTTAACGTGGCGTCAACCTGCGCGCCCATCCACCCGCGGGGCGCTCCGCCTCCGCTGGAGGCGATCGCGTCCTACGAGGCAACCCTTTCCGTCTCGACCGGCGTGGCGCCGTCGAACACGGGGCGGGCGTCGGGAGGCGCTTTCCGGCGGCGCGGCGCGAAGAGCTCGGCGGCGCCGCGGGAGGACGCCTGCCGGATGAACTCGTGGCGATCGAGCTCCAGCGCGGCGACGAGGCTCTGCGCCAGGCGCGAGAGCTCGGTGCGCTCGCGCTCGGCGGCCTCCGCCGCGAGCCGTCCCTCCTCCACGGCGCGGGCGTTCACGTCGAGGAGGCGCCGGCGCAGGGCCTCGCGCTGCACCAGGAGGTCCTCCTCCTCCGCGGCGGCCCAGTCGAGCTCCTCGAGGCGCCGGGAGCGATCGGCGAGGGCGCGGGCCCGCTCGCGATCCCAGGCGAGCGCCGCGGCGGTCTCCGCGGCCCGGCGCTCCGCGTCCGCGCGCGCGATGCGCAGGAGCAGCGCGGCCCCGAGCGGCAAGGCGAGGAGGAGGAGCACGAACGCCCAGCGCG
>DATDDC010000227.1:0-12549 GCA_036523995.1 Anaeromyxobacter sp. | reverse complement strand
CCGCTTCCGTCCATCGCGATTGCCGCACCGAACTTCTTACCGATCGAGGCAGTCCACGTTCCGGTTAGGCTGACGGGAGCCGTGCTGAGTTCGAAAGTACGTAGGGTTGCACTATTAGTCGAATTGGCAGTCGGAGCGTGGATGCGATCGTCGGTTGCGACGATTGGCCCTGTGGTAAACCCTTCCTGCGCAGGCGCGGATGATATGGCACTCTCGCCCTGCGAGCTTGCGGTGCCAATAAAGCCGGTCCCGCTTACGGACGTTACTGTTGCGAAGCACCATTCCTTCGCGCCCGCTCCCAGCACTGCTACCGATCCCTTCACTGCAGCGGTCAGATCCACGCCACTGTTTGCTGCGCTGCCATCGAGTGCGACTGCATAGACTTTCCCGTCTTCACTTCCAACCCAGATGGCAAACTGCCCTACGGCAGGAGCCGCCGTGACGACTGCTGCAGCGGTTCCTAGCGTTCGGGACCACGCCTTCGTCCCGCTCGCGCTGATCGCGAGCACCTGATCGGCAGCCGCCGAGACTCCGACCACAGCCGTTCCGTCGCTCATGACCGCTGGCGACGTGAGTGGCGCTGCGGCGTTGTAAGTCCACTTCAGCCTCGTCACGGTCACCCCCGCCCCCGACTTCGGCGCGCTCGAATTCCTCGCCCCATCCCGCCCGATCACCGTCGCCACGACATCCTTCGTGAACGCATCGAACGGCAGCGCCCTCAGCGGCACGTCCGCCACCCAGATCGGGCCGGACTTCGCCATGGGGAAGCTCCGCGCCGAATCCAGGTCGAGCGACACGGAGGCGTCGAGCACCTCCTTGTCATCGGTGACCGTGGCCTGGACGTGCAGCACGCTGTCCCGGAGGCACGGCCCGGGCGTGCACGACGCCGAGACGGCCGACGCGGTCGGCAACACGGGGTCCGGCCAGCACTTGCTCTCGCCGCCCGCGGTCGCGCAGTACTGGCCGACGGGGCACTCCGTGCTCACGCTGCAGCCCTGCTTGTCGTTCACGGACCCGCAGGCGAGCGCCACAGCGATGGAGAAGACGAACAGGATTCGCTTCATCGGATCACCCTCAGAACGCAAACCGCCACGTGAGGCCCGCCGCGACGGCCGCGCCGCCTGCCCCCAGCAGGACGCCGCTCGTCGTCCTCTTCTTCTGCCAGTCCTTCCTCGCCTGGACGTACGTGCCGAGGTCCGGCGCGGAGTTCGCCCGCGAGGCCGCGTCGCGCGCCTGGGAGGCGACCACCGCCCCAGCGACGATCGCAGCGACCCCGGCGCCCGCGACCGACCAGGCGGCGACGTGGGCCACGTTGGGCCCGGGCTTGGGCGGGAGCGACTCGAGGAGCTGGGAGAGCGCGGTCCGGAGCGGCCGGACCGCATCCGCGCCAGGGGCGACGTCCAGGGACCGCTCGGCGCGCTGTGCCTCGGTCTGGGAATCCGCGAGCACGAGGACGTAGCGGCTCGAGTCCGCGCGGCCCTCCGCCCTGGTAGACACGGCGTGGGGAAGGCCCATCCTCCTCGCCGCCCTCGCGCTCTCCGCGGCGTCCTCGCAGACGACGCCGTAGTCGAGGAAGCGCCCGTCCTTGCGGGCTGCCTCCGCGACGGCGTCGCCGCGCGCCAGGGCCGGATCGCCCGTCACCTTGGGCCGGCAGAGGAGCAACCTGTCTCCGCCCGCGCCCGCGGCGAGCGCGAGCGCCAGCGTCATCACTCCGGGTAGGGCCATGTCGGTGCTCGGCCTCCAGGTGGATCGGCGGGTCGAACGCATACGTTCATCACAACAGGCGGTTTCACTGCAAGCGCCAGACGAGAGAGCTGGCGCCGCAAATTCGGGTCACGTCTGGGCCTTTGGCCCGTCCCCCGTACTGGCGATCCGTCCGCGGCGCGGACCGTGGTCCGTGGCGCGGCCGGACGGCCACATCTTCATTGCGGCAATCGCCTGTGCCCCGCGTCATTCGCGGGTGGTACGCGACTGGCAGTGCGGCGAAGGCGGCTTCACATCACCGTTCGAGGGCTTGTACCATTCGTCTACCGCACGATCAGTGGGAGGCGGTCCCCATGCCGAGCTCGTCCCGGAGTGGATCCTTTTTTCTGACTCTCGTCGTCGGCCTGGTCGCGGCCGGCGCGGGATGCTCCTCGCCGTCGTCGGCGCCGAAGACCTGCCAGTCGTCCGCGGAGTGCTCGGCGAACGCGCGGTGCACCGGCGGCACGTGCGTGACGAACTCTGCCCCGATCGCGAGGGTCGCGGTCCCGGCGGGCCCGCTGGAGGCGAACCTCGTCTTCTCGTTCGACGGCTCCGCCAGCGCCGATCCGGATCCCGGCGACTCGATCGTCTCGCGCGCCTGGTCGTTCCGCGCGGTCTCCGCGCCCTGCGATCCGCCCGTCGTGGCGGGAAGCGGCCAGGTGGCGGCCGTCCGCTTCGCCTGCCCAGGCCGGTACGCGGTCGATCTGACGGTGACCGATCAGATGTCCGCGCAGGGCATCGCTTCGAAGGAGTTCGACGTCGCTCCCTACTCCGGGCCGGCCCTCCTCACCATCGGGCCCGACGTGAGCGTCGGCCACGCCTGCACCGCCGGGCCCACGCACTGCACGCCCACCGGCCCCGTGGCGCTCTCGGCCACCCCGACCCCGGACGCCCCGGCGGATCTCCTTTTCGGCTGGGCCGTCGAGCCCCCGGCCGGCCTCGTCCTCGACGCGAACCGCCGCGTCACCTTCACGCCGGGCGCGGACGCGACGTCCCCGACCGTCTTGATCGAGACGGACGGCCAGGCCATCTCGGGCGACTGGATCTTCCGCGTGGAGGCGCGCGACGCCTACGGCGTCGTGGCCTCGGGCGCCGTCCGCGTCAGCATCGGGAACCGGCCGCCGGTCCTCACGAAGACCATCCCGGCGCCGAATCATGCCTTCGACGGCGTGGCGTTCACGTCCACGGGCGAGGTGGCGTTCACGGTCGCGGACCCGGACGGCGACGCGCTCGTCGACCAGAACGTCGAGTGGCATCACGTCGGCGACGGACCGAGCGGCTCGTTCACGGGGAACGTCCTCGACGGTCCGAGCCGGGTCACGTTCGCCATCGTGGTCCCGTTCACGACGCGCGCGGACGCCCAGTACCTCATCGGCGGGCCCGGGCTCGAGCGCTCCATCCGGTTCTCCATCTCCGACGTCAACGGCGCGGTCGTGAGCGACGTGTGGCCCATCGAGGTCGGAAACAGACCTCCGGTCCTCGTGAACCAGCTGCTGGGCGTCTCCGTCAATCACGTGTTCGACGCGGGCGCGGTCGCGTACCAGGCGGTCGCGGGGCTCTCGAGGTGGTCGGATCCGGACGGCGATCCGCTGTGGCAGGTGCCGGGCTCCAGCACCGGCGATCCCCAGTGTCCGCAGTTCGACGTGATCGCTGGGGTCTCCACCGTGGGCTGCAGCCTCGCGTACATCGGTACGCCGGCCGTGGCGAACTTCGCCGGCAACCACGTCGTCGCCCAGCAGGTGCAGGATCCGTGGGTGGCGGCCGCGTCCACGAGCACGGTGACGTTCACGATCCTCGACCGGGCTCCCACCATCACGACGGCGCCCGTCCCGCTCCAGCATTCGCACTGCACCAGCGGCGTCTGCTGCCGCTTCGTCCTCGATCCGGAGTCGCACCAGCTCGTCTGCGACGCGCTCTTCATGTCCTGTGACGGCGGCGGGAGCGCCGTCATCACGGGGTGGTGGCAGGACGCGGATGGCGATCCCCTGACGGTCACCCTGACGGGAGATACCCCGAAGGTCTGCATGCCGAGCACGTGCTCGATGACCGTCACGCTGCAAGGCGTCGTGAACGAGTGCGGCTCGACGGCCGAGCAATTCGACACGACCGCCAACGACGGCTCGCTGACCACCCGCACGTCCTTCTTCATCGACTGAAGCGCGCGACAGGGAGGAGGCGCCTCAGGCCGCGTCCGCCTTCTGCACGAGCCGCTTCCGCTCGAGCACGGCGTCCGCGGCCTGCGCCACGAGCTCGGCGCCGAGGGCCTTGTCGAGCACGGCGTCCGCGCCGGCCCGCTCCAGGGCGCGCTCGGTGCCGGGGTCGAGGAAGCTCGAGATGGCGACGATGGCGAGCTCGGCCTCGCCGCCGGCCTGGCGGATGGTGCGGATGAGCGACTCGCCGTCCAGGCCGGGCATGACGACGTCCGTCACGAACAGATCGAGGGCGAGGATCTCCTCCATGAGCTTGTGGATGCCCGCCTGGCCGTCCTCCGCGGTCAGCACCTCGAAGCCGCGCTCGACGAGCGCGTCGGCGATCATGCGGCGGGCGAGCTCGTCGTCGTCCACGACGAGCGCGCGCCGCGGGCGCGCGGAGATGCGGGCGATGGCGGCGGAGAGGAGCTGGTCCTGCTCGGGCGAGAGGACGAAGCGGAGGCCCATCCCCTTCGCGTTCACGAAGGCGACGACGGCCCTCGCGTCGAGGCGGGCGCCGTCGGGGAGGGCGAGCTCGAACTCGAGCTCGGTGCCCTCGGGATGCGGCGACGAGGTCCGGACGAAGGCGCCGCCGTGCGAGAGGTTCTCGATCCAGTCTGCGGCGAGCTCCTGGTCCGTCGCGTACTCGACCCGGGCGCGGGGCGGCGGCGTCTTCGCGGCGGCGGGGCCCTGGGGCCCGGGCGCGGCGGGGCCGCTCGAGGCGGGCGTCACCTTCACCGGCGCCTTCACCGGATAGCGCGGCGCGGCCCGCACCTCGCGGCCGGGCTGCGCCCGGGCGTGCCGGGCGAGGAGCTCGTGCAGCGGCTGGGAGCCCTCGAGCCGGACCGTGAAGCCCGCGGGATGGCCTGGGCCCGCCTCCTCGCGGCTTCGCACCTCGACCACGGTGGCGAGGCCCTCCACCGGGCCCTCCGCCCCCTCGTGGCGGACGGAGAGGGCGAGCTCGTCCCCGCGGGCCGGCGCGAGCACGCCGGCCACGAAGAGGGCGCGGCCCTCCGGCCGATAGGCGATGCCCTCGGCGCCGGGGCCGTCGAGATCGACGGCGAGGACGGGGCGCGCCCCCGCGGGCTGCGGCGGCGTGGCGACGCCGAGGGCGCGGAAGAACCGCGCCGCGACCTGCTCCACCGTCGCGAGCGGCGTCCCGAGGAGCGTCCGGTCGCAGAGCTTGAGCTCCGCCTCGAAGCGGCCCCGCTCCTCCTCCGGCAAGGCCTCCACGAGGAAGGCCCGGGCGCCGGCGCGGGCGGACCAGAAGCCGAGGCGGGCGAGGGCCTCGTGCGTGAACGCCTCCGGCGCGGCCAGCGTCACCGCGGCCGTGTAGCCCGAGTCCGCCCGGTGATGGAGGTCGAGCTCCCCCTCCGCTCCGGAGAGAAAAGTGGGTACCGCGCTCACGAGCTGTGCGGCCGCCGCGAGACGCTCTCTCGGAGGTCGGGCGAAGATGATCGCGTAACCGGCGGTAGACATGGTGCGGCGCGGAACCCGACGCCTCCCAGTGCAACCCGGGCGCCGGGCATCCGCCGCGGAAATCCCGCGCGGCGCTCCCCCAGCAGCGCACCCCGGGGTGCGCGGCGACCCGCGAGGCCGACCCTCCGGGCTCCGGCGCTAGCTCGCGTTCGAGAGCGAGAAGTGCGCCGCGTCGCGCCGGAGCACGCTCGGGATGCCGTCGCGCCACGCCCTGGCGAGGTCCGCCACGGGCACGTCGAGCGCGCTCTCGATGACGAGGCGGTCGCCGCCGACCACGCCGAGGCGGATGACGGGGGCGCCGCACTCGCGCGAGAGCTCGACGAAGCGGGCCGCCTTCTCCTTCGGCAAGGACACCACGATGCGGCTCGCGTCCTCTCCGAAGAGCACGAAGTCCTTCCGCGTGGGGAACGGGATGCGCACGGCGCAGCCGATCCAGGGCGGGGCGGAGCCGTCGGGCGGGACCTCCCGCATCATGCAGCACTCGGCCAGGGCGACGGCGAGGCCGCCGTCGGAGCAGTCGTGCGCGGAGGAGAGCAGCCCCTCCTTCACGGCGCGTCGCACGGTCTCCTGCACCGCCTTCTCGCGCGCGAGGTCGAGGGCGGGAGGGCGCCCCGCCTCCTTCCCGAACTCGGAGGCGAGGTACTCGGAGCCGCCCACCTCGCCCTGGAGCGAGCCCACGACGGCGATGACGTCACCCGCGTTCCGGAAGGCGCTCTGGCAGCTCCGCTCCACGGGCTCGACGAGCCCCACCATCCCCACGGTGGGCGTGGGGAAGATGGCCTGGCCCTCCGTCTCGTTGTAGAGCGAGACGTTCCCGGACACGACCGGCGTCCCGAGGGCGCGGCAGGCCTCGCCGATGCCGCGCACGGCCTCGGCGAACTGCCACATGATCTCCGGCTTCTCGGGGTTGCCGAAGTTGAGGCAGTCGGTGATCGCGAGCGGCTCGCCGCCGACGCAGGCGATGTTCCGCGCGCACTCCGCCACGGCGTGCATGGCGCCGAGGCGGGGGTCGAGGAAGCACCAGCGCCCGTTGGCCGCCACGGAGAGGGCGATCCCCTTCCGCGCGTGCCGCTCGTCGCCGACCGCGAGCCGCACCACCGCGGCGTCGCCGCCGGCGCGGACCGCGCCGACGAGCCGCACCATGTGGTCGTACTGATGGTACACCCACTCCTTCGACGCGATGGTGGGCCGCGAGAGGAGCCGGAGCAGGGCCGCCCCGAGGTCTGCGGGCTCGGGCAGCGTCGCCGGATCGAAGCGGTGCAGCTCCGGGAGCGCCGGGTGCGGCGTCATGGGCCGCTCGTACCGCGGGGCGCCCTCGGTGAGCGGGTCCACCGGGAGATCGGCCACCACCTTGCCGCCCCAGTGCGCGCGCCAGCGACCCGTCGCAGTGACGCGCCCGACCACGGCGACGTCGAGGTCCCACTTCCGGCAGATGCGGCGGACGATCTCCTCCTTCCCCTCGGCCGCGACGAGGAGCATGCGCTCCTGCGACTCGGAGAGGAGGATCTCGTAGGGCGTCATCCCCTCCTCGCGGAGCGGGACCTGGTCGAGGAAGAGGTCGAGGCCGTTCCCGCCGCGGCCCGCCATCTCCACCGAGGAGGAGGTGAGCCCCGCCGCGCCCATGTCCTGGATGCCGACCACCGCGTCCGTCTGGAAGAGCTCGAGGCAGGCCTCGAGGAGGAGCTTCTCCAGGAAGGGGTCGCCGACCTGCACCGTGGGGCGCTTCTCCTCGGTCGAGGCGTCGAACTCGGCGGAGGCCATGGTGGCGCCGTGGATGCCGTCGCGGCCGGTCTTGGCCCCGATGTACATGACCGGGTTCCCGACGCCGGCGGCGGTGCCGCGGAAGATCTTGTCCGCGGGCAGGACGCCGAGCGTGAACGCGTTCACGAGGCAGTTGCCGTTGTAGGACGGGTGGAACATCACCTCGCCGCCCACGGTCGGCACGCCGATGCAGTTCCCGTAGCCGCCGATGCCGGCCACGACGCCCTCGAGCAGGAACGCGGTCTTCGGGTGCGCCGGATCGCCGAAGCGGAGCGAGTTCATGGACGCGATGGGCCGCGCGCCCATGGTGAAGACGTCCCGCAGGATGCCGCCCACGCCGGTGGCCGCGCCCTGGTACGGCTCGATGTAGCTCGGGTGGTTGTGGCTCTCCATCTTGAACGCGGCGGCGAGCCCGTCGCCGAGGTCGACGACGCCCGCGTTCTCGCCGGGGCCCTGGAGCACGCGCGGACCCGTCGTGGGGAAGGTCTTGAGGTGGACGCGCGAGGACTTGTAGGAGCAGTGCTCGCTCCACATCACCGAGAAGACGCCCAGCTCCGTGAGGTTCGGCTCGCGGCCGAGGTGGCGCTGGATGCGCTCGTACTCGTCCGGCTTGAGCCCGTGCCGGGCCACCACCTCGGGCGTGATCTTCTCGCTCATGAGGCCGCGGATTCTACCGGCCGGGCCGGGAGATTTCGACCCTCGATGCTCCACCCCTCGAGCCGAGGCGCCCGGGCGCCGTCCCGACGCCCGCCCTAGTGGCAGGAGAGCGTCGAGTTGCCGTCCGCGGTGACGCCTGCGCAGCTTCCCGTGCCCTGGAGGTTCTCGAGCACGCTCCCGCCCGTGACGGTCCCGCTCACGGGCCCGTCCGAGCGGATCCGCGCGACGGAGCCGCCCGAGAGCTGGACCTCCGCGCCGCCGGAGACGGCGTAGGCCGTCGCGCTCAGCACGGCGCCCGTGGCGAGCCTCACGTCGAGGGACTCACCCGCGGGGACGGCGGCGCCCTCCAGCACGACGGTGCTGCTCTGGTCGGCCACCACCTCGAACGACGACGCCGCGAGGCTCTTCCCGCTCACCCGGGAGGACTGCGTGGCGAAGGCGTACTCGAGCGAGGGGACCTCGATGACCGCACGCGGCGGGATCGTCCCCACGAACGCCTTCGAGACCCAGACGTGGAGCACCTGAAGGCCGGAGTCGGTCCGGACCTCGGTCTCGATGTAGGGCACCACGTTGTCGTCACCGCTCACGGTGACACTCCGGTCGGCGACGCCGGCCGTGACCGCCGCGTCGATCCCGCTCTCGACGTGTACCCCGGTAAACGGACCGACGTCGGGGCGCCGCTCCTCGCGGTAGACGCCGTTCCCCTGGAGGAAGGGCTCGCAGGCGGCGAGGGCTCCGGCGGCGAGCGCCAGCGCGAGGCCGAGACGCCGTGTCGATCGCGGCACAGGTGTCGCGCTCGAGACACGCGCCCGCGGGAACCCGAGTGCCCTCGAGGTGGGCCCGCGTGCGGGGAGCGCCTCCATCCCGCCGGCGCCGGGGAGAAGAACGCCGCGATGTTCGCTCGAGATCGGCATCGGTCGGTCGCGGCTGCGCCGTCCTCGTTCGCGCGGCGCCGCCCCTCGACGAACTTAGCTGCAACGTCCTCGCCAGAGAACGCTCGGCGCGTGAAGGCGCCCGGGACGTGATGGGGATCACGAGCCGTGCGCGACGGTGATCGACTCGCCGACGGCGAGCACGCGGACCCGCTCCTTCGGCAGCCCCCGCCGGACCCGCTCCGCCTCGAGCCGGACCGGCGGCTCGTCGAGCGGCTCGTCCGCGAGCTTGAAGGTGCCCCAGTGCATCGCCACGAAGGTGGTCGCTCCGAGGTCCACGAACGCCTGGAGCGCCTGCTCGGGGTCGAGGTGCATGGTCGACATGAACCAGGCCGGGTCGTAGGCGCCGATGGGAAGGAGCGCGGCATCGAGCTGCGGGAACCTCGCGCCGATCTGCTTGAAGCCTTCGAAGTAGGCCGTGTCCCCCGAGTGGTAGAGGGTCGCCCGGGAACCCTGGATGACGAAGCCGCCCCAGAGGGTGCGGTTCGTGTCGAAGAGTCCCCTCCGGCTCCAGTGCTGCGAGGGAACGAAGGTGATCTTCACCGGGCCGACCCGCGCCTCCGACCACCAGCCGAGCTCGGTGGCGAAGACGTGCCGGTCCCGGAAGAAGCGCTCGAGGCCGAGCCCGGCGATGACGGGCGCGCCGACCTTCTCGATGGTGGGGAGGTCGAGGTGGTCGTAGTGGCTGTGCGAGACGAGGACGGCGTCGATCCGCGGGAGCTTCTCGATGGGCACGCCCGGCGGGACGTTCCGGGCGATGCCTCCCGTGATGGAGGGCAGGAGCGCGGGATCGGTGAGGAGGGAGATGCCGTCGAGCTGGACGAGGAACGTGGCGTGGCCGAGCCAGGTGACCCGAGCGGGCTCGCCGGGCGCGGGAGGCGTCGCGAGCGCGGCGAGGTCGGGCTGCACGGTCGGTATGGGCGCGCGGTCCGGCGAGTGGCGGCGCTTCCCGGTGATCCGGTCCCAGACGGTCCAGCGGAGCACGGTGGCGAGGCCGCGCGGCGTGGAGCCGTCCAGGTTCACGTAGCGTCCCTCGTCGTCGCGAGGCTGGGTGAAGGCGGTGAGGAGCACGGTCGACGCGGCGAGGAGGGCGACCCTGGGCACGCACCCGAGGTAATCCGGTGCGCCGGCCCGCGCACAGGCGGGCTGCGGCGAGCGGAGGCCTGGCCGGATGAGGCAGACGGCTGCCCGAAGCGAGCGGAGGCCCAGCCGGATGAGGCTGGGCCGGCCCCCAGGGGCCCCGGCGCGGAGCGCGGCTTCGCCGCGGGTCCGGATCTCGAGCGAGCGCAGGACCGGGGGGCGTGGCCTCACCGCGCCCCCCAGCGCACGTCCGCGAGGACCCCCGCCGAAGGCGTCCGGGGGGCCGAGTGTCCCCCCGTGTTCAGAGCCCGAGGATGAGCTTCGTCATGTCGTAGCGGTGGTCGCCGCGCTCGGAGACCGGAACGGGGCGCGCCGGCAGGCGGAGGCGCTCGATCATCCGGTTGTAGCCCACGTCCATGAGCGTCCGGAGGTTCACGGCGTCGTGCAGGTTGTACTCGGCGAAGAGGCGGAGCGCGGCCGGGTCGCCCGCGAGATGGGCGCGCCAGAGCCGGACGGCGTCCCTGCCGCCGAGCCCGGCGAGGTGGGGCGGGCGGCCGACGCCGGTCTCCTGCTCGAGGAGCTTCAGGCCCCCGCGGTGGCCGAGGCGCCGCCAGAGGAGGCAGAGGTCCACGTGGGCCCGCGGGGGCCGCCAGCCGCGGAAGGCGCGGCGGAGGACGGGCAGGTCGCAGCTCCGCCCGTTGAACGTGACGAGGAGCTTCCAGGAGCGCGAGGCCTCGGGGAAGGCCTCCAGATCCCGGCCGGCGAGGAAGATGCGCGGACCTCCCGCGTCGAGGACGCCCACGGCCGTGAGGGCGTCGCCGTCCATCTCGACGTCGAGGAAGGCGGCGTCCCGGGCGAAGGCCGCGTAGAGCCGCCAGCGCTCGGCGCTCGGCAGCATCGCGGCGAGCGCCTCGGCGTCGTTCGCGGCGAGGGCGGCCCTGGCGCGGGCGATGGCGGCGCGGATGCGCGCGTCCACGCGCGGCGAGGCGACGACCGCCGGCTCCGCGGGGAAGTCGTCCCATGTGGCGATCCCGGCTTCCCAGAGCCTCGCCTCCAGCCAGGGCCCGATGCCGGTCGCGAGCCGGAAGGTGCTCCGGATCACGGCGTCCGGTCCCAGGCGCTCCGCCAGGCGCCCGCGGCCTGGGCGTGGCGGAGGAAGCGCTCGTAGAAGGGGTGGCGCGAAACCGTCGCCCCGTCGCCCACCACGACGAGCTTCGAGCGCGCGCGCGTGAGCGCGACGTTCATGCGGCGCACGTCCGAGAGGAAGCCGACCTCGCCGCTCTCGTTCGAGCGGACGAGCGAGACCACCACCGCCTCCTTCTCCCGGCCCTGGAAGCCGTCGACGGTGTCCACCTCGAGCCCCGCCTCGACCTCCGCCGCGAGGAGGGCCCGGAGCCGCTGCACCTGCGCGTCGTAGGGCGAGATGACGGCGATCTCGCCGGCGGGTACGCCGAGGGCGAGCACGCGCCGCACCTCGGCCGCGGCGAGCTCGGCCTCGCCCTCGTTGTGCTTCGAGTCCGATCCCTCGGGCGTCCCGTCCTCGAAGCCGCGGCCGGCCGTGTCCACGACCTCGAGCGGCGCGTCGTCCACCGCGCGATCCGCCACGGCGGGGTGGGCCCGGAGCGCGCCGCCGTAGAGCGCCTCGGAGGGGAAGGCCATGATGCGCGCGTTCATGCGGTGCTGCTCGGCGAGCGTCACCTTCGCCGCGCCGCTCTCGGCGAGCCGCTCGAAGAGCGACACGCCGAGGCCGCCCGCCTGCGCCTCGGCGGAGAGGACCGTCGGGGGGAGCTGCAGGTGATCGCCCGCGAGGACGGCGCGCTCGGCGCGGAGGAGCGCGAGGTAGAGCGCGGGCTCCACCGCCTGGGTGGCCTCGTCCACCACCGCGAGGGGGAACCTGCGGCCGGCGAGCGGCGGGGCCGAGATCGGTGCCCGCGGCGAAGCCGCGCTCCGCATCGGGGGCCCCCTGGGGGGGTCGAGGGAGGTGAGCGTCGCGAGCACCACCTGGGCGCGCTCCAGCACCTCGGCCTCGGCGCGCGCCTCGAGCGCCCTCGCCTCGGCGAGGAGGGCGCGGGCGTCGCGGTACTGCTCGCGGGAGGCGCTGAAGCGCCCAGGGCCGCGCTTCTGCCGCCGCTTCGCGGCGGAGCGGCGGAGCGCGATCGCCTCCTCCACGAGGCCCTTCGCGATGCGCGCCGGCTCGCGCTCCTCGGCCTGCGCCTCGAGCGTGTGGGCGAGGAGCGCCGGGAGCACGCGGGCGGGGTGGCCGAGGCGCACGCAGGAGAGGCCCGCCTCGACGAGCCGCTCGACGAGGTTGTCCACGGCGAGGTTCGAGGGAGCGGCCGCGAGCACCTGCTCGCCGCGCCCGGCGGCGCGCCGGATCACCTCGACGAGGACCGTGGTCTTGCCCGTGCCGGGCGGCCCGTGCACGAGCGCCACCTCCTCGGCGCGATCGGCGAGGTCGAGCGCCGCCGACTGCTCCGCGTTGAGGCGATGGTCGAGCGCGGGGCCGCGCGGGCGCGAGAGGAAGCGCGGCGGCGTCCCGGAGAGCACCGCGTGCCACCGCTTCCCGGCCTTGTCGTCGCGCAGGCGTGCGAGGCCGGACGCGAGGCGCTCCCAGGTGACCGGCGACGGCTCGAGCTCGAGCACGACCCGCCCGTCCGTGGCCCAGTCCGGCGGCGGCTCGTCGAAGGCGACCGCGAGGGTGGCGCGGC
>DATDDC010000226.1:0-8148 GCA_036523995.1 Anaeromyxobacter sp. | reverse complement strand
ATCTCGAGCGAAGCCTTGCCGGCTCGGACCGCGCTCACCTTCACGCGGGATCCCTGGGCCTGGAGCGTGAGCAGGTCGGGATCGGTCACCGCGATGCGCGCCACCGGCCGGTCGAACTCCAGCGTCACGACCTGCCGCTCCGCGAGCGGGAGCGGCGTGCCGGCGCGCGCCGCGGGCGCCGCCAGCGCCCCCACGGCGGCCGCGATCAGCGCAGCACGCACCGGATCTTCTCGGAGCAGATGAAGTACTCGTCGCCGTCGGCGATGCGCTTTCGCGTCACGCGCTCCCGGTGGTGCCAGGTCCCGTTGGAGGAGCCGAGGTCCTCGATGAACCACCCGTCCCCTTCGCGCACGATGATGGCGTGCTCGCGCGAGACCTTCGCGGAATCGATGACGAGGTCGCAGTGCCTGCCGCGGCCGATGACGAAGCGGTCCTTCGCCACCTCGAGCGGCGTGCCGTCCTCGCGCATGAGGAGGAGGCCCCCGGCGGGCGCGGGCACCGGAATCTCCAGCTCGACCGGCGTCGGCTCGTGGATGCCCTCCTCCAGCCGCTCCGCGGCCTCGAGCACGCGCGCGGTGGCGGCCCGGCGCGGGAGCGGCGGCGGGGGCGCCGGCTCGTCCCCATCCTCGGCCGGGCCGCCCGGGACGACGAACCCGTTCAGGCGGGCGAACACGTGCATCGCCTGGTTCACGAGCGCATCGCGCTCGGAGCCCATCTCCTCGGCAATCCGCTCGAAGGCCTCCCACAGATGATCGGCGATCGCGATCTGCCTGGTCGTCTTCACGGGCTCTCCCGGTCGGCGGACGATGCGTCCACCGTAGCAGATGGGCCCGCCGCACCGGAAGTGCGCGTCAGCGGATCGTGTTGGAGGCGACCGGGTTGAGGCTGGGCGACACGTCGGCGATCTGGTTCCCAGGGTAGGACACGTAGAACCGGTAGCCGGACGTGGGATCGGACGTGGACCGGTCGAACGTGATGGCCCCGTTCGCCTGCGTCGTGGGCCCTCCCGCGCTCACCGCGAGCTGGACCACCCCGCTGCCCGTGCTGATCGGGAGCGTGAGGTCGCGGATGAGCCCCTGGATCGGCGCGGTGGTGAGCGCCTCGTGGAGCACGGTGAACCGCAGCACGGCATCGTTCACGATGGGAAACGTGAGCCCCGCGTACTTCGCCTGGCAGGTCGTGTCGGCGTGGCAGTCCTCGGAGAGGTGGTACCGCCGGCGCGCCTTGCGGGCGAGGATGAGCCTCTCGCAGACGTCGCGGTCGCATCCCGCGCCCCCGCAGTCGAGCGCGGCCGGCATGGGGAGGCTTCCGTCCCAGTCGGCGAGCGGGCACAGCGCGGCCAGGGCGTCCTCGTCCTGGTAGGCGTAGTCCGGCAGCCCGTTGTCTCTCGGGTCAGCGCGATCCGCCTTGTAGCGGAGGACGTACTCCGTCTTCAGCTCCGCGCGCCCCGCGTAGCCGACCCGGGCGCCGACGAGGAGGAGCCGGCCCGCGTTGACGGTGACCTGGAGGCCCTTCAGCGATCCCTGCGAGGAGAGGGCAGCGAGGAGGGCGTCCCAGCATGCGCGCCACTCCGGCGGGTCGGCGTCGCCCGGTGCCGCGCCCGGCTCCAGCTCGTCGGGGCCCTTCGTTCGCAGCTTGAGGACGACGGCCCCGCCCGGCCGCGCGGACATGGAGCTGGGCGGAAGGACGGGGTCGGGCGCGAGGAGCTGGGCGATCTCCGTCTCGAACTCGTGCGGAACCGAGTCGACGAGGTCCGTGGGCGTGCCGGGCGGCGCGAGGCCTTCGCACTGCACGCCGTGGAGCTTGAGGCTGTCGACCTTGAACGTCACGATGTCCCCCACCCTCACGCCGAGGGCGGGATGGTACAGCCGCGCGACCTGGCTCAGGGTGCGGCCAGCGTCGCCGGGCGTTCCGTCGCCGAACTGGATCGCGAGCCACGGCTGGTCGGGCGCGACGAACATGCCCATCTCGGCCGCCCGGTTCTGGAGCCCGGGGAGCGCCGGCTGGAACGACACCGTCCACGACTCGTCCAGGGCGTACCCCGGCGTGATGTGGATGAGGCTCGCCGCCGCCTCGGTCGACGTGGCGCCCGCCCCGGTCGCAGGATCCTCGATCCAGATCCGGTTCCCTTCCTTCGGCGGCGCCGCCGAGGTGAAGGCCTGGACCGGAGCGAAGGTCGTCGACGCGTTCTTGAAGCGGCCGAGATCGAGGAAGTCGATGGTGCCGTTCTCGGAGGCCACGATGCCGACCGCGGTCGTCGCCACGGTCTGCGTGGTGCCGAGCACGAGGCGCATGAAGGCGGTCCCGAAGGTCCAGTCCGTCGGGGCGACGGCCGGCGGCCCCGAGACGGCCAGCGCCAGCGGCCGCCCTCGAACGGCGATGGGGGCGCGGTAGGGCATCCAGCCCGCCCAGTCCTCCGGGATGTTGTCGTCGCCGGGCCCGGGAGTCTTGTCCGGATCGAGCGTGACGACGCCGCAGTCGATCCTGCCCTGGACGCCGCAGCTCGCCTCGTCGAGGACGGCGTACACGCGCTTGACGACGGGCTGGCCCGTGAACGCGCCCGGACCGGGCTCGATGGCTCCGAGGTCGTCCGGGACCGGCAGGTCGTTCCTCCGCTCCTGGAGCACCGCCCCGGCGACGAGGCGGGTGGGCGCGCGCGCGTCGAGGCCGCGGACCGGCCAGGGCTCCGCGGGAGCGGCCACGTCGACCTCCGCCACCCCCTGCACCGCCGGGGAGCCGACGGGATCGAGCGTGGCCGCGTACACGTGCGCACCGTCGCCCGGGACGACGGCGAGGTCGGCGGGCTCGAAGCCGAGGCCGTGGACGAGGACTCCGTTCGTCCCGAAGGTCGTGTCCTTCTCGATCCTCACGTCGTCGCCACCGCGCCTGTACCGGACGATCGCGAGCTTGCTGCCGGCGAGCACCACCGCCAGGCGCGCCGTCTTCGCCGGCTCGCCGAGATCGGGCGGCATCGCCACGATGCGGAGCACGTCGGCTCCGAGGTCGACCGCCTGGCCGGTCACCGCATCGGCATCCACCGTGTTCGCGGGCACCCAGGTCTGGATGAGCTGGAGCACGCTCGATCCCGCGGAGACGCCGACGAGGACGTCCGCGCCGCCGTCGCCCAGCGACGCGGAGGCCAGCAGCGCCGGGCGATTCGGGAACGGGACGGCGAGCGGCCGGAGCAGGACGGACGAGGGCAGGACGACGTCGTTCGTGGCGTCGACGAGGGTGAGGTCGTCGCGCCCCTCGTTCGCGACCGCGAGATACACGCGGATGCTGTCCGCGTTGGAGACCGTCTTGCCGTGGAACACGGCCATCGCCGAGGGCAGGCGGAAGCTCACGCTGGGAGGGGCGTTGCTCTTGCTGCCGCACCCGGCGGCCGCCGCGAGGGCGGCCCCCGCCACGACGGCGAGGCGCGCGCGCGTCATGGCGTGCCTCCCATGATGCGCGCGAAGCCGGCCGCGGGCGGAACGGCCGTCCCCTCGATGTCGTCGAGCGGAACGTCGATGGGCGTCACGTAGCTCTCCTGGAAGGACCCCACGTACACCCGGGCCACGCCGCCCGTGGCGACGGGGTCGACGGCGAGGCCGAACGTCTGCGTGCCGAGCCACGGGTGGCCCGTCGCCACGTGCGACGGGGTGGAGACGATGTCGCGCCCGATGACGACGCTCGCGTCGTTGTCGTCGTCGAAGAGGAGGAGGGCCGGATCGTCCACCGTGAGCGCGGCCACGACGTCTCGCTTCCCGGCCCGGCCGGGGAGGAGCGCCATGGCGATGGGCCCGAAGCCGACGCGGATGGGCGGCTTCACCAGGTGAACCTGCGCCTGGCCGGCGAGGTCCTCGGCGAGGTCCATGACGAGCAGGTATCCATCCACGTCGCCGAAGCGGATGCCGACGGCGGCCGCGGCCTGCGCGTCGAAGACGCGCGCGAGGACGTAGAGGCGGCGAGGCGGCGTCGGGACCTCCGAACGCGGCCGCGACAGCGCGATGGCGTGCGCCTCCAGGCCGCTCGGGATCGCCATGACGCCGCCGTGGCAGCCCCCGCTGGTGTCGGCCGCCTCGAAGTCGCAGTCCTCCGACAGGTCCACCCAGTGGATTCCTCCGGCCTGGGCCGCGTAGAGGCGCTTGTGGGCGGAGTCGTAGGCGAAGCTCCGCATCTGGCCGATCCCGAAGACGTTGCTCTTCATCTCGCCGTTCTTGAGGAGGTCGATCTGCGTGATGGTGGCCACCCCGGCGAAGCTCCGCAGGTATCCGACGTAGAGGCGGGCGATGCCGCCGCCGCACGCCACGCCGACGGAGTACGGGTCGGCCACGGCGTGGCCGCTCAGGTCGATCACGCAGCCGTCGCCGCAGGAGGGCACCCCTCCCGGCCCGAGGGTGATCCGGTAGAGCAGGTCGGCGCCTCGCACCGGCACGAGCGCGATCGGGGCGGGGATGTCGCACTGGAACTCGGCGCCGCGAGGGTCGTTCGGGTCGGCGATGGCCATCTGCGCGGCGAAGCTCTGGATGAGGAGCCCGCCGACGAGGCCGACCTTCGTCGGATCCGGGCGGGGCACCGCCGGATCGACCGTGATGACGCTCCCGCCCGTGGCGGAGTCGAAGAGCAGATCGGCGTTGGACGACGCGACGACGAGCTTGCCCGCGTACACGCCGATCCCGGTCGGCTTGTAGAAGGTGTCGGTGGAGCCCGGCTCCACCCTGGAGACCTCGCTGCAGGCGGCGCCGGCCAGGAGCGCGACGCAGAAGAGCCTTCTCACCGTTCCTCCTCCGCCGCCCTACGCCTGAGGCTGCTGCGGGACGTCGGCCTGGATCTTCCGGAAGTCCGCGAGGTCGGCGAAGAGCGCGGCCACGCGGCGCATGAGGCCGAGGCGGTTCGCCCGCAGGGCGGGCTCCTCGGCCATGACGAGCACGTCGTCGAAGAACCGGGCCACCGCCGGCTCGAGCGTGGCCACGTTCCTCAGGAAGGCGGGGTAGTTCCGGCCCTCGCGGAGGGAGGTCGCCTCGAACTCGACGCGCTCGATCTCGGAGAGGAGCCGCCGCTCCGCCTCGTCGCGGAGGAGGCCGGGGTCGACCTTGGCCGCGCCGGAGCCGCCCGCCTTCTCCTGGATGTTCGCGACCCGCTTGAAGGCCACGGCGAGCGGCACGAAGTCGGGCCGCGCCTTCACCTCGGCGAGCGCCTCGAGCCGCTTGCGCGCGTCGACCACGTCGTCGAAGCCGGCCGAGAGCACCGCCTCGACGAGGTCGCCGGGGAACTCCTCGCCCCAGAGCGCCTTGAGCCGGCCGCGCAGGAACTCGCCGACCTGCGCGGCGACGGCCGCCCGGTCCTGCGCCAGCTTCACGCCGCGGAGCGCGTTCAGCGTCTCCCCGACGGCGGCCGCGAGGGAGAGGCGGAGGCCGCGGCCGAGCAGGATGCGGAGGATGCCGATGGCCGCGCGCCTCAGGCCGAAGGGATCGGCCGCGCCGGTGGCCTTCTCGCCCACGCCGATGATCCCGACGAGCTGGTGGAGACGGTCCGCGATCCCCACGAGCGCGCCCAGGTCCCCGCGCGGCATCTCCTCGGAGGCGCCGATGGGCCGGTAGTGGTCCTCGATGGCGTCGGCGATCTCCGGCCGCATCCCCTCGAGCCGCGCGTAGTGCGCGCCCATGATCCCCTGGAGCTCCGGGAACTCGCCCACCATGCCGGTGGTGAGATCGGCCTTGGCCAGGCGGGCCACCTCCCGCAGGTCGTCCGCCAGGGCCTCCTTCCCCGCGGCGCGGGCGAGGGCCACGGCGATCTCCGCGATGCGGTTCACGCGGTCGAGCTCGCTGCCGAGCTTCGCCTGGTAGGTGCGCCGGCCCAGGGCCTCCACGCGATCCGCGAGCTTCTTCTTCCGGTCCTCCTCGAAGAAGAAGCGGGCGTCGGCGAGGCGGGCGCGAAGCACGCGCTCGTAGCCGTGCCGCGCCACCTTCGGGTCCTTCACCGGCGTGCCCGCCACGGCGACGAAGCGGTTCTTGAGCCGGCCCGAGCCGTCCACCACCGCGAAGTAGCGCTGGTGGTTGCGCATCTCGGAGATGACCACCTCGCGGGGCAGCTCCAGGTTCGACCGCTCGAGCTCGCCCGCGATGGCGCTCGGGATCTCGACGAGGTTCGTCACCTCCTCGAGGAGCCCGGGGTTCTCGAGGATCCTTCCGCCCGCGGACCGCGCCGCGCGGGCGATCTCCTTCTCCACTGCGGCGCGCCGCTCGGCGGGATCGACGAGGACGAAGGCCTTCCGGAGCTTGCGCACGTAGTCCTCGGGCGTCCCGGTGAGCGGGATCGCCTTCGGAGCCTTGAACCGATGGCCGTAGGTGTTCTTCCCGGACGCCACCTCGCCGAAGCGGACCCTGAGGGGCTTGCCGCCGTAGAGCGCCACGAGCCAGCGCACCGGCCGCGCGAAGGTGACGTCGTCCCAGCGCGAGCGCATCGACTTCCGGAAGCGGATCCCGAGGAGGAGCTTCTCGAGGAGCCCGGGCAGCACCTGCTCGGCCTTCCTGCCCTTCTCGACCTTGGTGACGAGGACCCGCTCGCCCTTCGGCGTCTGGGCGCGCTCGAGGGCGGAGACGTCCACGCCCTGGCTCCTCGCGAAGCCGAGCGCGGCGGGAGTGGGCTTCCCCTCGGCGTCGAAGGCCTGGGCCACCGGCGGGCCGAAGGCCTGGGTGGTGGCGTCGGCCTGCCTCGCCGCGACGCCGCGCGCGAAGACCGCGAGGCGCCGCGGCGTGCCGAGCGCCCTCACCTCGCCGCAGGCGAGCCGCGCGTCGTCGAGCGCCTTGGCGAGGTCGCGCTCCAGCTGCTCGAGCGCGGGCGGCACGAACCCGGCGGGGATCTCCTCAGCGCCGATCTCGAAGAGGAGGTCGGCCATGGCTAGCGGGCCTCCTGCGCCGAGCGGGCGGCGCGCGCCGCCTCGATCGCCGCCTTCCGCTGGGCGGGCGGGAGGAGCGGGAACCCGAGCGCCTCGCGCGAGTCGAGATAGCCCTGGGCGCACTCGTGGGCGAGGGCGCGCACCCGGCCGATGTACGACGCGCGCTCGGTGACGCTGATGGCGCCGCGCGCATCGAGGTTGTTGAAGGCGTGCGAGCACTTCAGGCAGAAGTCGTAGGCCGGCAGCGGCAGCTTCGCGGCGAGGAGCCGCTTGCACTCCGCCTCGTACATGTCGAAGAGCGCGAAGAGCATCTTCGGGTCCGAGGCGCGGAAGGAGTACTCGCTCATCTCCACCTCGTTCCGGTGGAAGACCTCGCGGTACTTGACGCCCTTCACCCACTCGACGTCGAAGACGTTCTCGACGTCCTGCAGGTACATGGCGATGCGCTCGAGCCCGTAGGTGAGCTCGGCCGCGACCGGCTTCACCTCGAACCCGCCCGCCTGCTGGAAGTAGGTGTACTGGGTGACCTCCATCCCGTCGCACCAGACCTCCCAGCCGAGGCCCCAGGCGCCGAGCGTGGGCGCCTCCCAGTCGTCCTCGACGAAGCGGATGTCGTGCTCGAGCGGATCGATGCCGATGGCGCGGAGCGAGCCGAGGTAGAGCTCCTGCACGTCGGGCGGGTTCGGCTTCAGGATCACCTGGAACTGGTGGTGCTGGTACAGGCGGTTCGGGTTCTCGCCGAAGCGGCCGTCGGCGGGGCGCCGCGAGGGCTCCACGTACGCCACGCTCCAGGGCTCGGGGCCGAGGACGCGCAGGAAGGTGGCCGGGTTCATGGTCCCGGCGCCGACCTCCTGGTCGTAGCCCTGCGCGAGGATGCAGTTCCGGCCCGCCCAGTAGGACTGGAGCTTCAAGATGAGATCCTGGAAATACAAGCCTCTTCTCCTAGGGTTCGCGCGCGTCGGGCCGCGCCCGGATGCCGGCGCAAGAGCGGCACGGTAGGGCCGTAAGGCCGCGATGTCAATCGGAGATCTCGGTCCGGGGCGGCGCGGTCGGCGCGCGGGGGCCGGGGTCGGGGTCGGGGTCGAGGTCGAGGTCGAGGTCGAGGTCGCGGTCGCGGTCGCGGTCGCGGTCGGGGTCGCGGTCGGGGGCGGGCCTAGGGCTTCTGCGGCGAGGGCGACGGCGCAGCCGCCGGCACCGCCTCCGGCGTCGCGGCGGTCTTCGGCTGAGCGCGCGAGAGCCGCTCGCCCACCTCCCGCACGTACGCGTCC
>DATDDC010000225.1:0-11681 GCA_036523995.1 Anaeromyxobacter sp. | reverse complement strand
CCGGTCGCGCTGGAAGACGGGGCGCTCCTCGTCCTCGGGCTCCGGGCGGGCGCGACCGCGCGAGCGCGCCGAGCGGGCCGCGCGCGGGTGGAGCGTCCGGTCCTCGAGGTCCTCCAGCATCTCGCGGATCGTCGCGGTCATGTCCCGAGTTCCTAGCGCGCCGGGGCGGACCTGTCACCGGTAGAAGCTCGCCTCGAGCGTGGCGATGAACAGGTTCGAGAGCGCATGCAGCACGACCGGGGCGGCGACGCTCCCCGTCCGCTCCCGCAGCCACCCGAAGAGGAGGCCCGGGAAGAACGTCGCGAGCCTCCAGGGCTCGAGCACGACGAGGTGCCCGACCGCGAAGAGCGCCTGCGTCGCGAGGAAGCCGTGCCCGAGCCGCGCCCCGAGCACCGTGACGCCGCGCTCCGGCGCGTTCCTCTTCCACGCCGTCTGCATGAACCCGCGGTAGAACATCTCCTCCGGCAGGGCCACGACGAGGAGCTGCAGGGCCGCCAGGAGGGGAAGCCGGTCCGGCAGCCGGAAGGCGAAGCGCGGCGGGTGCCCGTAGGGCGCCAGGGCGTGGGCGAGCCCGGCGGGAAGCCTCGGCAGCAGCTCCGCCCAGGCGCCGAAGGCGAGCGCGAAGAGCGGGAAGACCACCGCCGCGACGCCGAGCGCGACGAGGGCGCCGCGACCGAAGGCGCGCCAGGTGCGGCCGTCGGCGAGGCCGTGGAGCGGGACGCCGTACTCCGGCCATTCCTCTCCCCGCGCGCGCAGGCGCCACTCCGGGAGGCCGATGAAGAGGAGCGCGGCCACGCCGGCGAGGTTCCCGGCGAGGATGCGCGTGGGGTCCGCGAAGGAGACGAGCTTCGCGAGCGCGAGCCCGCCCACCGCCGCGGCCCACGTCCGAGCGATCTCCCCGGGCGCAAGGGGTGGAGGTCGGCCGATGTGCGACGGGAGCGTCACGTGGCTCCGAGATCGCACGGGCGGGGGGGTTGGTCAATCGGCCCGATCTCACGTGATAATCTCGGCGCCCAGGAGAACGGACCATGTCTCTCTCGCGCCCGATCCGCCGACGGCGGCTCATTGCCGGTCTCACGCCCATCGCCGTCGCGCTGGGCGCGCTACCGCTCCTCGCCCCGACGTGCGGCGGCGGCGGCGGCGTGCAGACGTTCGCGCGCCAGTCGCTCATCATCCCGATGGACCTCTGCTACCAGGGCCAGACGGATCCCAAGGGGCCGTACACGCCGGCCACCTGCCCGGCGGCCGACGCGGATCCCGGAAGCGTCATCCGCGCCTACGGGCTCGTCTACCAGCTCGTCCGCAACAACATCGCGGTGTACTGGATCATCAACCCGACGAAGACGTCCCTGACGGGCGTCGATCTCTCGATCCAGTACACGAACGGCTTCCCCGTCCTCCTCTACGACTGGAACACCGGAGGGACCGGCACCGCGCCGAAGCTCAACGGGCCGAGCGGCACCATCAACTACATCGGCGGCCCCTTCGTGGTGGACGGCTCGGACTTCGCGCGCGCCTCGGCCGTGCTCCAGAACTTCAAGAGCCTCTACGGCGCCGTGAACGTGCACGTGTCGAACGTCGCCTTCCCGGCCAACGTGGCGAAGACCATGGCGGGCGGGTGGAGCGCCGGCGGCACGGTGCCGCCGAAGCTCGCCCTCCTCGACATCGGCAGCTCCGGCGCGGGCACGAAGAACTCCGAGGTGGTGATCCAGGGCTACCTCGCCCAGGCCGGCCTCGACTTCGTGGGCGGCGGGGGCACGGCGGCGGGACCGCACGGGCAGATCTACGACCGGCTCCTCATGGACGACTTCCTGCCGGACGCGTCGGGCCTCGTCACCTCGACGAACCTCTTCAAGAACGGGTACCAGATCCTCTGGGTGCCGCACTGGGCGGCGCCGAGCTCGTGCAGCGACTGCACGGGCACGACCTGCACCTGCGCCAACAAGTACACCGCCGCGCAGGTCGACGCCGCGCTCAAGACCATGGGCGCGTTCTCGGCGGCCGGAAAGGACATCTTCGCGGAGTGCGCCGGGCTCGGCTCCTTCGAGGGCGTCTTCGCGAACGCGCCGCCGAGCACCACGGGCAACAGCGCCACGTACAAGTCGGGCGCCTCGGACAATTCGACGCACTTCCAGACGGTGACGCCGTCCGGGTTCTGGATCAACAAGCAGGTGGGCGGGCCGTTCTTCTTCGCCGGGAACTTCGCCTCCCCGCTCCTCCAGCTCGGCGACTTCCCCTTCACGCCCGCCACCGGGGCGGTCCAGAACTACAAGGCCAACCTCTACAAGACGGAGACGAAGGAGCTCATCTCCGACGTCACCGACCACACCTACGACGTGTTCACCCTGGTCCCGGCGAGCCCGGCGCACGGCACCATCGTCTACCTGGGCGGCCACAGCTACTCCGGCACCGACGGCACCTTCAACATCGCGGGGAGCCGCCTCGTCCTCAACACCCTCTTCAACCTCGGCGCGGCCTGCGTCGAGAGCGGCGTCGCCTGCAACACCGGCCTCCTCGGCGTGTGCGCCCAGGGCGTGATGCGGTGCGATCCGGTGAGCGGGCTGCAGGTCTGCAGGCAGGTGACGGGCCCCTCCTCCGAGATCTGCGACGGCCTCGACAACGACTGCAACGGCCTCGTCGACGACGGGCTCGACACGGGCTGCTACGACGGTCCCCCCGGGACGCGCAACCAGGGCATCTGCCACGACGGCGTCTCCTCGTGCGTGAAGAGGGCGGACGGCACCTACGGGATGTCCGCGTGCAACGGCGAGGTCCTCCCCTCCGCCGAGGTGTGCAACGGGCTCGACGACGACTGCAACGGGTTCGTCGACGACGATCCGCTCGCCACGAGCCGCAACCCTCCGCTCCCGGCGGGCTCGCCGCTCACGCAGGCCTGCTACACGGGCCC
Source organism: Anaeromyxobacter sp. (assembly GCA_036523995.1). Taxonomy (GTDB): domain Bacteria; phylum Myxococcota; class Myxococcia; order Myxococcales; family Anaeromyxobacteraceae; genus Anaeromyxobacter. The sequence goes on along the minus strand of DATDDC010000225.1, from coordinate 8,773 downwards.
CTCGACCTCGCGCGACCCCGTCACCGGCATCCCGCGAGGCATCTGCAAGGCGGGCATCCAGTCCTGCTCCGGCGGCGTGTGGAGCGCGTGTCCGGTGTGCGACGACGCCGTGTTCCCCTGGCGCAACCCGGCGAGCAACCCGACCTGCGAGATCCTCCCGCACACCGAGATCTGCGGCGAGGCCGGCGGGGGCGGCGAGCAGCTCGACATGAACTGCAACGGGATCGTGGCGGACGGCTGCGGCTGCACGCCCGGCGCCACGCAGTCCTGCTATCGCGGGCCGGCCGGCACGCTGGGCGTCGGCGCCTGCAAGGCCGGGACGCAGACCTGCGTGGCCGGCACGCCGACGAGCTGGAGCACCTGCAGCGGCGACGTCCTGCCCGGACCGCTCGACTGCACGAAGCCCCCCGCGTCTCCGCCCGCCGACAACAACTGCAACGGCGTCGCCGACTACCTCGAGCCGGGCTGCAACCTCTGTCCGGCGCCGGGCGACCCCTCGCTCGTCTGCTACGTGAACGCCGATCACTCGCCGCCGCAGGGCGCCTGCCAGAACGGAACGCGCACCTGCACGAACGGCGTCATCGGCGCGTGCTCGGGGTTGGTCCTGCCCGCGCCCGAGATCTGCGACGGCAAGGACAACGACTGCGACGGCGTCGTCGACGACGGCGCGACCTGCTCCGCCGGCTTCTCGTGCGTCAACGGCGCGTGCGTGCCGGCGTCCTGCGGGGTCGAGCAGCTCTGCCCCGAGGGCTACCAGTGCAGCTCGGGCGCGTGCGTCGTCGCGCCCTGCGGCACGGGCCCGGCTTGCCCGGCCGGCGCGGTCTGCCGCTTCGGCCTCTGCATCGATCCCTGCGACGGCGTCACCTGCGGCGCGGGCGCGAGCTGCGCGAGCGGCTCCTGCACCGGCGGAAGCTGCTACTTCGCGGGCTGCCCCTCCGGCCAGCTCTGCGAGAACGGCGCGTGCGTGGCCGACCCGTGCCTCGGCGTCGTGTGCCCGAGCGGCACCTTCTGCCGGCAAGGGGACTGCGTGCAGGCGTGCGTCTTCCGGACCTGCGCCGCCGGCCAGCGCTGCGGCGTCGACGGGTTCTGCGTCCCGGATCCGTGCTCCGGCGTGAGCTGCGCGCCGGACCAGATCTGCGAGAACGGCGCCTGCGTCGCGAACCGGTGCCTGGGCGTCGGCTGCGGCCAGGGCCAGGTGTGCCAGGACGGCGTCTGCGCGGACGACCCGTGCAACGGGGTCACCTGCCCGGCCGGGAAGTGCCTCGACGGCCAGTGCTACTCGACCGAGAACCCGTTCGGCCTCGGGCCCACGCCCCCGCCGTCGCCGAAGGAGTCCTCCGGCTGCGGCTGCGGCTCGGGCGGAGGGAGCGCCCTCTCCGCGCTCCTCCTCCTCCTCGCGCTTCCGGTGGCGCGCCGCCGGCGCTCGGCCCCCGCGGGCGGGCACGCCCTGGGCGTGCTGGCCCTGGCCGTGGCGCTCTCCGCTGCCGGCTGCAAGCGCTCGAGCGAGGGCGGCTTCGACGCCTCGCAGTGCCAGGAGACCTGCGGCGAGCAGCGCTGCGTCGATCTGCAGGGCGATCCGCTCTACTGCGGCTCGTGCACCCACGCCTGCGGGGCCGGCGAGATCTGCGTCGACGCGACGTGCGGCCCGGCGGCCGCCGTCGCCCCGTTCATCGCGTCGGTGAACCCGGCGTCCGCGCCGAAGGGCGCCGTCGCGCCGGTCGCGGTCACGCTCACGGGCGAGCGCTTCGCCCCGGGCGCCACCCTGCGGGTGATCTCGCCGGCGGGGACGACGACCCTCGCCGCCACCGTGCCGGACGCGAACCACCTCCAGGCGAGCCTCGACGTGAGCGGCAGCACCACGACGCAGCTCTCCCTGCGCGTCGTGAACCCGGACCGCGTCATCTCGAACGCGCTGCCGCTCGACGTCGTCACGCCGACGCCGGTGATCTCCGGGCTCGACCCCACCACCGTCACCTCGGGAACCGCGCCCGTCCTCACCGTGACGGGCTCGGGCTTCATCGGCTCCAGCCAGTGCCACGTCAAGGGGCCGGCGACCACGGACGAGGCGCTCCCGACCGTCCCCGGCACCTCGCTCACCTGCACGCTGGACACGGTCGGGCTGTCGCCGGGGTCGTACGAGCTGTGGATCGTGAACGAGGGAACGCTCGCCTCGAACCACTGGCCCTTCCAGATCACCGGCAGCGGAGCGGCGCACCTCACCTCGCTCAGCCCCTCCGCCGCCGCGGCGGGCGACACCATCGCGTTGCTGGTGACCGGCACCGGGTTCGACCCCTCGAGCATCGTCACGTTCGACGGCGCGAACCAGACGACGTCGTTCCAGGATCCCACGCACCTCCTCGTCGCGGCGATCGCGATGCCGCCGTGCGACGCGAGTTGCCCGCACACCGTCCCCGTCAGCGTCAGCCTCGCGGACAACTCGCTTCCCTTCACCGTCTCGGCCACGGCGCCGCGGGCCGACACGATGAGCGTCTCCCCCAGCCCCCTGTTCCAGGGCGACACGGGGACGCTCGCCTTCGCCGGCCTGAACCTCGCCGCCGCGACCGGCGGGACCATCCAGCCTCCCGTGGGCGCGGAGTTCTCGGCCCCGCTCGCGGCGCCCGCGACGGCCAACGCCGCCTCGATCACCGTGAACCTCGCCGGCAAGGACGCCGGCCTCTACACCGCGGCGCTCACCTTCCCGCTCGGCGTCACGTCGTCGAGCTTCCAGTTCCGCGTGCTCTCGAACGTGGCCGTGCTCCAGTCGGCGTCGCCCGCCGGCGGGCCGCAGGGCACCGCGCCGCTCGTGACGCTCACCGGCAGCAACCTGCGGGGCACGAGCGGCACGATCCTGTTCCAGGGGCCCGGGATCGCGACGCCCCGCCAGATCCCCGCCTCGGGCACGAACTGGGTGGCGCCCACCACCGCGAAGGGCGTGGTGAGCCTCACCGGCCTCGACACCGGGGTCTACGCCCTCTCCATCCAGAACACGGGCGCGGCGCCCTCGAACCAGATCTCCTTCAGCGTGACCCCCGGGCAGCCCACGCTCACGTCGGTCTCGCCGACCTCCGTTACGCGGCAGGATGCGCTCATCCCGGTGACGCTCACGGGCACGAACTTCGCGAAGCCGGACGCCAACGGGAACGCCGCGTCCCAGGTGATGGTCTCCGCGGACAACGGCACCACCTTCGCGCCGCTCACCGGGAGCACCGTCACGGTGGTCTCCTCGACGAGCATCCAGGTCCAGTTCGACAGCCGCACGGCCGTCCCGGGCCCCTACCTGATCCAGGTGTGGAACCCGCCCGGCCCGCAGAAGTCGCTCAGCGTCTCGTTCACCGTCAACTGACGCGCGCCGCGCCGGCCGCCTAGGCCGCGAGCGCCTTCTCGACGAGCGCCACGACCTGGTCCGGGTCGAGGGGCTTCTTCAGGATCTCGTCCGCGCCGATGCGGCGGTACATGTCCATCTCGCCCTCGCTGAGCCGGGAGGACATGAGGACGAGGAAGGTCTTCTTCCAGTGCGGATGCGCCTTCACGAGGCGGCACACGTCCGCGCCGTTCAGCTTGGGCATGTAGATGTCGAGGAGGAGCGCGTCGGGCTCCGCCGCCGTCATCTTGCGGAAGACCTCCTCGCCGTCGGACGCGGCCTTCACGTCGTAGCCGGCCTCCTCGAAGGCCGTGCCGAGCGAGTCGAGCACCGCCCGGGAGTCGTCCACGATGAGCACCGTCTTCCGCTCCTTCATCGCTGGGCCGTTATACTCCAAGGAGCCATGGACCGGCAGCCTGCAGTCGCGGGACGGTTCTACGCCGGCGAGCCCGAGGCGCTCCGCCGCGAGGTCGACCGCTTCCTCGCGGCCGGAGGCGAGAAGGTCGCGGCGAAGGGCGTCGTCGCTCCGCATGCCGGGTACGTCTACTCCGGCGCCATCGCGGGGGCGGTGTATGCCCGGGTCGACGTGCCGCGGCGCGCCGTGATCCTGGGGCCCAACCACACGGGCATGGGGCGGCCGGCGGCCCTCTGGCCCGACGGCGTCTGGCGGCTCCCGAGCGGCGACGTTCCGGTGGACGCGGAGCTCACCGAGGCGCTCCTGGCCGGTCCGCTCGTCGAGCGGGACCGCGAGGCCCACCTCCACGAGCACGCGCTCGAGGTGCAGGTCCCCTTCCTGTCCCGCTCGCGCCCCGACGTCACCATCGCGGCGCTGTGCCTGGGCCACCTGCGCTACGCGGACTGCGAGGCGATCGGGAGGACGGTCGCGCGAGCCGCGGACGCGGCCGGCGCGCTCGTGGTCGCCTCCTCGGACATGAGCCACTACATCTCGGCCGCGGCCGCGCGGGAGAAGGACCACCGCGCCATCGAGCGGATCCTGGCCCTCGACCCCCGCGGCCTCTACGACGTCGTCCACCGCGAGAGCATCTCGATGTGCGGGATCATCCCGGCGACGGTGATGCTCGTCGCCGCGCTCGAGCTCGGCGCGACGAAGGCGGAGCTCGTGCGCTACGGGAACTCGGGCGAGGTGAACGGGGACACGCGGCAGGTGGTCGGGTACGCGGGGATCGTGGTCGCGTGAGAGGGCGGGACGACCTCGAGCCCGACCTCGACCTCGACCCCGACCCCGACCTCGACCCCGACCCCGACCCCGACCCCGACCCCGACCTCGACCCCGACCCCGACGCCTTCCCCGCGCGGTCGCGCGCTCCGGCGCAGTCCGTGGCGCGGGACCCCTAGTGCGTCGCCTCGAACCGCACCAGGTCCCCGCGAAACGGCGCCCACTTCGCGTCGACCGCGTCCACCCGCGCAGCCGGCGGGCCCTTCTCGCAGAACCGGACGAGGCCGAGGAGCGCCGCCCGCTCGCCCTCCGCCTCCACCTCGACGCGCCCGTCGGCGAGGTTCCGCACCCAGCCCGAGACGCCGAGCCGGCGCGCCTCGTCCACGGTGTACATGCGGAAGGCCACGCCCTGGACCCGCCCGGAGATGAGGAGGTGGACGCGCGCACGGTCGGCCATGTTCACTCCCGGAGCAGGGCGAGGAGCTCCTCCTCGCCGATCACCTTGACGCCGAGGTCCTTCGCCTTGGCCAGCTTCGAGCCGGACTCCTCTCCCGCCACGACGTAGTCGGTCTTCCTCGAGACCGAGCCCGACACCTTGCCGCCGCGCCGCTCGATCTCCGCCTTGGCCTCGTCGCGGGAGAGGGAGGCGAGGCCGCCCGTCAGGACGACGGTCTTCCCCGCCAGCGGACCGCGGGCGTCCACGCGCTCCGGCTCGGGCGCGACCCCGGCGGCGAGGAGCCGCTCCACCACGCGCCGGTTCTGGGGCTCCTGCGTCCAGGCGCGGATCTCGCGCGCCGTCTCGGGGCCCACGTCGCGGACGCCGAGGAGGTCGTCCTCGGAGGCGTCCATGAAGCGCCGCAGATCCGCGAAGTGCCGGGCCAGCGTCGCGGCCGTCGCCTCGCCGACCTGGGGGATGCCGAGCCCGTTGAGGAAGCGCGAGAGGGTCGTCCGCTTCGAGCCCTCCAGCGCGGCGAGCATGTTCCTCGCGCTCTTCTCCGGGAGCTCGCGCTCCTTCCCCTCCTCCTTCCGAGGCCGGCTGAAGAGCTGCTGCCAGACCTCGAAGGGGACGTCGTAGAGATCGGCGAAGTCCTTCACCTGGCCGCGCTCCACGAGCTGCTCGCACAGCTTCTCGCCGAGCCCCTCGATGTCGAGGGCGCGCCGCGAGGCGAACTGGCGGAGCTTGCCCACGAGCTGCGCCGGGCAGGCGGAGCCCGTGCAGCGCCAGACCTTCTCGCCTTCCTCGCGGACGACCCGCGCGCCGCACACCGGGCACTCCCGCGGGAACTCGAAGCGCTTCTCCTCGCCGGTGCGCCGCTCCGCGAGCGGCTTCACCACCTCCGGGATCACCTCGCCGGCGCGCCGCACGAGGACCCAGTCGCCCTCCAGGATGTCCTTGCGGCGCATCTCGTCCTCGTTGTGGAGCGTGGCACGCGACACCATGGCGCCGGACAGGCGCACCGGATCGAATTCCACCACGGGCGTGAGGATGCCGGTCCGCCCCACGGAGGCCCAGATGCGCCGCACCTTCGTGCTCTCCTCCTGCGGCGGGTACTTGTAGGCGACGGCCCAGCGCGGGAACTTCGAGGCCGCGCCCAGGCGGCGGCGCCAGTCGAGGTCGTCCACCTTCACGACGATGCCGTCGGTGTCGTAGGGGAGCGCGAAGCGGCCCTCGGCCATGGCGTCGCGGTAGGCCTTCACCTCCGCGATGCCGGCGCAGCGCTGGTTCCTCGGGTTCGTGTCGAAGCCCATGCGGCCGAGGTCCTCGATCTTCTCCCAGTGCGTCTTCCAGCGCTGGCCCTCGGCGCCGGGCGAGAGGGCCTCGTAGGCGATGAAGGAGAGCGGCCGCCGCGCCGTGACGCGCCAGTCGAGCTGGCGCAGCGAGCCCGCGGCGGCGTTGCGCGGGTTCGCGAACGGCTCGCCGCCCTGGCGGACGATGACCCGGTTCATCGCCTCGAAGTGCTCCTTCTGGAGCAGGACCTCGCCCCGCACCTCGAGGCGGCGCGGCGCGTCCCCGGAGAGCCGGGCCGGGACGCCGCGGTTCGAGCCGAGGCCTCCGACGGTGCGCAGGTTCGCGGTCACGTCCTCGCCGTTCACGCCGTCGCCGCGCGTCGAGCCCTGCACGAAGGCGCCGTCCTCGTACACCAGCTCCACGGCGAGCCCGTCGAGCTTGGGCTCGACCACGTAGCCGACCGGCGTGCCCTCCGGGAGCGCCAGCAGGCGCCGGATCCGGGCGTGGAACTCGTCGAGCTCCACGTCGGTCGCGACGTTCCCGAGCGACAGCATGGGCTCGCGGTGCACGACGCGCTCGAAGCGCTCCGACGGCGCGCCGGAGACCCGCTGCGTGGGCGAGTCGGGCGTGACGAGCGAGGGATTCTCCGCCTCGAGCGCCTGCAGCTCGCGCATGAGCCGGTCGTACTCGGGGTCGGCCAGGATGGGCCGATCGAGGACGTAGTAGGCGTGGTCGGCCTCGCGGATCTGCGCGCGCAGCGCCGCGATCCGGGCGGCGGCGTCCTTCATGGCGCGAAGGATGGCGCCGGGCCGGGAGGGCCGCAATCCGAAAAGCGGAAGCTACGGATTCGCGAGCGCCGGGGCGATCACGGCACGCCCCGCTCAGAAGGTCGCGTACGGGCCGGAGTCGTCCTCCTGGCCCGCCGGAGGATGCTCCTGCGACGCGTCCGGCTGGTACTCGCCGTTCACGCGCGTGAAGACGAGCCGCTTGTAGCTGATGACCCCATCGCCGTCGAGGTCGCCCGCGGCCCAGATCGTGATGCTGCCGCCCGTCGGCGTACCGTCGACGACGAAGCGGTAGCTGTAGTAGACGCCGCCCCCGATCTCGTGCGGGAGGCTGCTCCCGCCGCCGGGCGCCGAGAAGTACGTGTTCCACGCAGCCAGGTCCGTCCGCAGGATGCGCTTGGCCGGGATGGGCGGCAGCGGCGGATTGAACTCCGAGTCGAGGATGCCGCCGCCCGGCACGGTGGTCCCGTTGCGGACGTAGTAGTCCTGCACCGCCTGCTTGATGCGCAGCATGATGGCGGCGCGCTCGGAAGCCTTGGCCCGCAGCGTGTACTTCTGGAACGCGGGGATCGCCATCGTGGCGAGGGCCGCGATGATGCCCACCGTGACCATGGTCTCGACGAGGGTGAAGCCTCTCTGCGAGCGGGGGTGGGCCATGGCGCGCTCCTACGGCCTCGCCGGCTGCGCCGGGGGAGCCGCTTCGCGGGTGGCGGGCTCGATGAAGATCATGCCGTCCAGCTCGCGGACCTTGTTTCCGTTCGCTTCCTCGACGGCCTTCAGCCGGGCGATGTCCGCCGGGTCCGGGGCCTCGGTCGAGGAGGAGCGCACGAGGACGCGCGGACCTCCGGGCGGGCCGGGGATCTGCGTCAGCCCCGCGGGAAGGCCGGCGCTGAGCGCCGCCCGCGCCTCGCTTCGCCTGTGCCACTCCCAGCCGTGGTATCCGGCGGCCAGCGCGACCACGGCGCCGAGCGCGATCCACACGGCCAGGCCGCGCCCGCCCGCCTTCGTCGCGCCCCCGTCGACGGGGAGAAGCCGCGTCTTCCTGGCTTTCGCCGCCGGGCGCGGTGCGGCCGACTCGTTCGCGGCGACCGCGGGGCCGGCGCGGTGCGCCGCCTCCGAGAAGTCGATCGCCTCCCGCACGAGCGCGTTGCGCACCGCCTCGAACGATGCCTGGAGGTCCTCCGGCGCGTCCTCGGCGAGGGCGCTCACCTGCGAGAGCAAGGCGTCGATCTCCGCGATGAGGGCCGAGACCGCCGCGGCGTCGACGGCCACGCCGGCCTGCGGCGCGGTCGCGAGGGCGACCGCCACCCGCACGCGCATCACCGCGGCCTGCCGGATGGGCCCGGGGTCGATGGGCTGGGGCTCGCCGGCGAGGACGGCGCGCTCGACGTCGGTGAGGCTCGCGAGCACGTCGCCGATGGCGGCGAGCGGGGAGCCGTCCGGCGCCGCGCCCGAGGCGACGGCGTGGCAGAGCGCCTCCGCCGCCTCCGCCGGACCGGGGACGGTAGCCGGCCATGCGGGCGAGGGCGCGCTCGCCTTTCGGGACGGTTGCGCGAGGATCTGGGCCGTCGCCGCCCTGAGGCCGTGAGCCGCCGATGGGACGACCGCCGCCGGAGGAGGAGTCGCGAGCGGACCGCCGGGAGCCGTCGCCGCGGGCCGCGCGGGAGCGGCAGGCACCGCGGCCGGCGGAGCGATCGGCGCCCGCGCCGAGGTGGGTGGCG
>DATDDC010000224.1:0-1650 GCA_036523995.1 Anaeromyxobacter sp. | reverse complement strand
AACCTCTCCATCGCCGCGCGCGTGAACGGCTCGGGGCGCGCGTACGTGACGCCGGCGCTGCTCAAGGGGAAGCAGATGATCCGCGTCTCCATCGGCGCCACCGCGACGGAAAGGAAAGACGTGGAGCTGGTGTGGAAGGAGTTGCGGGAGGCGGCGGGGGGGCACTGAGGGGAGCTGAAGGACGCGGTGGGGGGCACGGAGGGTTGCGACCGTCGCGCCAATCGTCCTCGCCTTGCACCTCGCCGCCTCCGACGTCATAACCGTGACCGAGATGCCCTCCCCCGGCGAGCTGCTCCTCCTCGTCCCCACCACCAGCTACCGCCTCGACGACTTCCGCGCGGCGGCCCGCCGGATGGGGGTCTCGCTCCTCGTGGGAAGCGATCTCTGCCACCGCGTGGAGGAGATGTTCCTCGAGCGCGAGGATCAGGTCTCGCTCGACTATCGCCATCCGGACGAGGCCGCGGAGCGGATCGTCGAGGTGGCGCGCTCGCGGCCCATCCGCGGCATCGTCCCGGCGAGCGATCCCACCGCCGTGATCGCGGCGCTCGCGGCGGAGCGGCTGGGGCTCCCGCACAACCCGCCCCAGGCGGCGCGCCGCGCGGCGAACAAGCACGCCATGCGCGAGGCGCTCCGCGGCGCGGGCGTGCCCGTCCCCGACTTCCGGCTGCACCGCCTGGACGAGGATCCGGAGGCCGCGGCGGCGGCGGCACCGTATCCGTGCGTGCTGAAGCCCCTCATCTTCTCGGCGAGCCGGGGCGTCATCCGCGCGGACGACGCGGCAGGCTTCGTCCGGGCCTGGCGGCGCATCGCGAAGCTCCTCCGCGACACCCGCGCCGAGCGTCGCGCGCGAGAGGAGCACGAGGCCGACGCCCTCCTCGTCGAGCGGTTCGTCCCGGGAGCGGAGGTCGCGGTGGAGGCGCTGCTCCGCGGCGGCGCCCTCGAGGTGCTCGCCGTCTTCGACAAGCCGGACCCGCTCGACGGCCCGTTCTTCGAGGAGACGATCTACGTGACGCCCTCGCGCCACCCGCCCGCGGCGCTCGCCGAGGTGGAGCGCATCACGCGGGAGGGGGCGCGCGCCCTCGGCCTCGCGGAGGGTCCCGTGCACGCCGAGCTCCGGCTCTCGCCGGCCGGGCCGGTGGTGCTCGAGATCGCGGCGCGCTCCATCGGCGGGCTCTGCTCGCGGACGCTCCGCTTCGGGGCGGGGCTCTCGCTCGAGGAGGTGCTCGTCGCGCACGCCATGGGCCTGCCGCTCGACGGGATCCGGCGCGAGGCGCGCGCCTCCGGCGTGATGATGCTGCCCATCCCGCGACGCGGGGTCCTGCACGGCGTGGGCGGGCTCGACGCGGCGAGGGGCGTCCCCGGCGTCGAGGACGTGGTCGTGACGGTGCCCGAGGGGCGCGAGGTGGTGCCGCTGCCGGAGGGCGACAGCTACCTCGGGTTCCTGTTCGCGAAGGGGGACGCGCCCGCCGCGGTGGAGGCCGCGCTGCGCGAGGCGCACCGGCGCCTCGCCTTCGACATCCGGCCTGCGCTGCCGACGGTCTGAGCGCTTCGCGCGCGATCACATCCCGCCGCACGCGCGGAACCCTGCCGGCGCCAGCTCCGCCACGAGCGCCGACAGATCCGCGGGATCGAAGGGTTTCGCCAGGTGCC
>DATDDC010000223.1:0-6546 GCA_036523995.1 Anaeromyxobacter sp. | reverse complement strand
GCGCCTCCCTCGTCCTCCTGGCGGCCTTCTCCGTGGTCACCGGGCTCGCCTACCCCCTCGCCGTCACCGGCGTGGCCCGCGTCCTCCTCCCCCGCCAGGCGGGCGGGAGCCTGGTCGCCGCCGCCGGCGCACCCGCCGGCTCCCGCCTCGTCGGCCAGCCCTTCTCCGACCCGCGCCTCTTCTGGGGCCGGACGTCGGCGACCGCGCCGGTGCCCTACGACGGCCGCGCCTCGGGCGGCTCCAACCTCGGCCCGACCTCGAGGAAGCTCCGGGAGGCCGCCGCCGCCCGGCTCGACGATCTCCTGAAGCAGAACCCGGACGCGAAGGGCCCGCCGCCGGTGGAGCTCGTGACGGCCTCGGGCAGCGGGCTCGATCCGCACCTCTCGCCCGCCGCGGCGCTCTGGCAGGCCCCCCGCGTCGCCTGGGCGCGCGGGATCGCGCTCGAGCGCGTCCGGGCCATCGTGGAGGACAACATGGAGGGGCGCGATCTCGGCGTCCTCGGCGAGCCGCGCGTGAACGTCCTCCTCCTGAACCTCGCGCTCGACCGGCGCTTCGGCGCGCCGCCCGCCCCGCCCGCGCCCGCCGAGGCCGCCGCTCCGGAGGCGAGGAAGGAGTAGGACCGGGCTACCATGCGGGGCGTGATCGCCCAGAGCCGTCCCAGCCCGCAGGACTTCCTCGAGCTCGTCGAGCGCGGGAAGCGGGGCCGCCTCAAGCTGTACGTCGGCTTCGCGGCGGGGGTCGGGAAGACCTGGCGCATGCTCGAGGAGGCGCACGCCCTCAAGCAGCGGCGCGTGGACGTCGTGGGCGCGCTCGTCGAGACCCACGGGCGGGCGGACACCGCCGCGCTCATCCGCGACCTCGAGATCGTGCCGCGCCGCAAGCTCGACTACCGCGGCGTCACCGTGGACGAGATGGACCTCGAGGGCGTGCTGGCCCGGAAGCCCGCCGTGGCCATCGTCGACGAGATCCCGCACACCAACGTCCCGGGCTCGAAGAACAAGAAGCGCTACCAGGACGTCCTCGACCTGCTCGCCGCCGGCATCAACGTCATCGGCGCGCTCAACATCCAGCACCTCGAGTCCCTGAACGACCTCATCCAGCGCAACACCGGCGTGCAGGTGCGCGAGACGGTGCCCGACTCGTTCCTCGAGCAGGCGGACCAGGTGGTGAACCTCGACCTTGCGGTGGAGGACCTGCTCGAGCGCCTCAAGGCCGGGAAGATCTACCCCACGGAGAAGATCCCCTGGGCCCTGGAGCACTTCTTCAAGGATCCGAACCTCGCCACGCTGCGCGAGCTGTCCCTGCGCGAGGTGGCCGAGAGCCTCGATCGCTCCGCCGCCCAGGCCGCGCGGCACGGCGAGCCGGGCTCGGCGACGCGCGGCCGCGTCCTGGTGGCCCTCTCCTCGAACCCGCCGCACGCCCTCACGCTCCTGCGCCGGGGCTCGCGGATGGCCGGCCGCCTCAACACCGACTGGTACGTCGTCTACGTCCAGACCCCCGAGGAGACGCCCGATCGGATCGACTCCGAGGCGCAGCGGCACCTCCTCGCCAACATCGACAAGGCGCGCGAGCTCGGGGCGGAGGTGGTCCGGCTCGAGTCGGACGATCCCGCCGCGGCCATCCTCGACTTCGCGAGGACCCACCGCGTGAGCGACCTCCTCGTGGGCCGGACGGAGCAGCCCCGCTGGCGGCGCCTCCTCGGGCGCTCCGTGCTCCAGCGCATCGTCGACGGGAGCGCCGGGCTCGACCTGCACATCGTCTCCTTCGAGGACGAGGCGCCGCACGAATGAGCCTGCGATCGAAGCTGCTGCTCGCCCAGGCGCCGCTCGCGCTCGTCCTCGTGGCGTTCGGCTACGCCTCCACGCGGGCGCTCACGTCGCTCGGGCGGAGCCCGGAGCTCATCCTCAAGGACAACTACCGCAGCGTCCTCGCCGGCGAGCGCATGATGGAGGCGCTCGAGGTCTTGCAGGCGAGCGCGCTCGCGCTCGCGACCCGGCGGCCCGTGGACGGGAACGCCCGCGAGGGCGCCCGCCTCCGCTTCGAGAACGAGCTCGAGGTCCAGGAGCACAACATCACCGAGGCCGGCGAAGAGGAGCTGACGCGTGGGCTCCGCGAGCGGTGGATGGCCTACCAGAAGCAGCTCGACGCGCTGGAGGGAATCGCCCCGCAGGCCCGGCTGGAGCGCTATCTCGACGTCCTCGTCCCCGCCGCGCAGGAGGTGCGCCGCGCGACGAACGAGGTCCTCGGGCTGAACCAGGACGCCATGGCGCGAAAGGCCGATCGGGCGCGGCGGGCGGCGGAGCGGAACGTCACGGCCACCGTCGCCGCGACCATCGCCGCGCTGGTGGTGGGGCTCGTCGCGTCGCTCACCCTCACGGCCCGGCTCCTCCGCCCGCTCGGGATCCTCTCGCGGACCGTGCGCCGCATCGCCGAGGGCGATCTCGAGGCGCGCGCTCGCGTCCAGGGGAAGGACGAGATCGCCGCCCTGGCCCAGGAGTTCAACGGCATGGCCGATCGGCTCGCCGAGTACCGGAAGAGCTCGCTCGGCGAGCTGCTCCTGGCGCAGCAGGCCTCGCAGGCGGCCATCGAGAGCCTTCCCGATCCGGTGCTGGTGGTCGACGCCGGGGGATCGGTCCTGAACCAGAACGGAGCCGCCGAGACGGTCCTCAAGCTCGGCGGCGCCGGCGGAGGCTCGCTCGCGGCGCTCGACCCCGAGCTTCGCGCCGTCGTGGAGCGGGTCCGCCAGCACGTGCTCTCGGGCCGCGGCGCCTACGCGCCGCGCGGCTTCGAGGAGGCGGTGCGCGTGCCCTCGTCCGAGGGCGACCGCCACCTCCTGCCGCGCGCGACCCCGCTCTACTCCGAGGAGGGCGGGATCGTGGGCGCCACCATCGTCCTCCAGGACGTGACGCGGCTCATGCGCTTCGACGAGCTCAAGAACGATCTCGTGGCCACGGTGGCGCACGAGTTCCGCACGCCGCTCACCTCGCTGCGCATGGCCATCCACCTCACGCTCGAGGAGGTGGTCGGCCCGCTCACGGAGAAGCAGCTCGAGCTGCTCGCCGCGGCGCGGGAGGACTGCGAGCGCCTGCAGGGGATCGTGGACGACCTGCTCGACCTCTCGCGCATCCAGTCCGGCCGGATGGCCCTCGAGGTCCGGCACGTCGACGCCGGCGAGCTCCTCGACGGCGCCGCCGACTCGCTGCGCGCCGCCGCCGGCTCCGCGCAGATCGAGCTCGCCGTGTCGCCGCCGGAGCCTCCACTCCGCGTCCAGGCGGACCCCGAGCGGGCGCAGCTCGTGCTCTCGAACCTGCTCCAGAACGCCATCCGCCACACCGCGCCGGGAGGCCGGGTCGAGCTGCGCGCCGCCGCGGCCGAGGACCACGTTCGCTTCGAGGTGCGCGACAGCGGCGAGGGCATCGCGCGCGAGCACCTGGATCGGATCTTCGACAAGTTCTATCGAGTGCCCGGGGGCCGCTCGAGCGGCGTGGGCCTGGGCCTCTACATCTCCCGCGAGATCGTCCAGGCGCACGGCGGGGAGATGGGGGTCGAGAGCGAGCCGGGGCGGGGGAGCCTGTTCTGGTTCACCCTGCCGCGCGCCAAGGAGCGCGCGGTGGGGGTGAAGGCCGCCGGCTGATCGGCGCGCGTCGCACCGGCTCGAATCGAGCACGACCCGTCTTGCCGACCCTCCGCGCCCGTCGCGCGGGGGAGCACACGGGGGGTGGAACGACGGCTCCACCCCCTCCGCGCTTCGCGGCCGGGGGCCGCCTAGGGCGTGCTGCCGGCCACGCCAGGGCTCGCCGACGGCGCCCTGTGCGCGCCGGAGGCGCCGGCCGAGGTGGAGAACACCCCCTGGAAGTCCGGGTATGCCGTGTTCCCGTGCTCGCCGATGTCGAGCCCCTCCATCTCCTCCTCGGCGCTCACGCGGATGCCGCCGATGAGGAGCTTCGTCACGTACCAGAAGGCGAGCGAGAGGGCGAAGACCATTCCCCCCACCAGGACGACGCCCAGGAGCTGCGGGCCGAGCTGCTCCATCCCGCCGCCGAGGAGGAGGCCCTTCTTGGCCGCCGACGCCGAGGGGGCGACGGTCGGGTCCGCGAAGAGGCCCAGGGCGATCGTGCCGAAGACGCCGTTGGCCAGGTGCACCGCGGTGGCGCCGACCGGATCGTCGATGCGGATCCGGTCGAAGAAGAGGACCGCGAGGACGACGAGGACGCCGGCGACGAGGCCGATGACGAGGGCGCTCGGCACGCTCACGAACGCGCACGGCGCGGTGATGGCCACGAGGCCGGCGAGGCACCCGTTCAGCGTGATGCCGAGGTCGGGCTTCTTCAGCAGGATCCAGGCGGCGAGCATCGACGAGACCGTCGCCGCCGCGGCCGCAGTGTTCGTCGTCGTCGCGATGTGCGCGATGGACGCCCCGTCCGCCGCCATGGTCGAGCCGGGATTGAACCCGAACCAACCGAACCAGAGGACGAACACGCCGATGGCGGCCGAGGTCATGCTGTGACCGGGAATGACGTTGACCTTGCCGCCGGGACGATACTTCCCGAGCCGCGGCCCGAGGACGACGATGCCCGCCAGCGCCGCCCACCCGCCGATGGAGTGCACCACGGTCGATCCGGCGAAGTCGAGGAAGCCCTTGCTGGCGAGCCAGCCGCCGCCCCAGATCAGGTGACCGCCGAACGGATAGATCACCCCGATCATGAACACGGTGAAGATGAGGAAGGCCTTGAACCTGACCCGCTCGGCGACCGCTCCGGAGACGATGGTCGCAGCCGTTCCGGCGAACACGAGCTGGAAGAAGAACTTGGCCCACAGCGGTACGCCGGTCCAGTTGAGCGCGTGGTACACGCCCTTGTAGGCGTCGCCCAGCGCAGGGCTGTTGTCGGCGCCCGACGCGAAGAGGATCCCGCTCGTGCCGAACAGCGGGTTGCCATCGCCGAACATGATCCCGAAGCCGATGACGAGGAACGCGATCGACGAGATCGCGAACACCACGAAGTTCTTGAACAGGATGTTGACGGTGTTCTTGGCGCGGCAGAATCCGGACTCCACCAGCGCGAACCCGAGGTTCATGAAGAAGACGAGGAACGCCGTGATCATCACCCAGACGGTGTCCATCGCCACCTTCTGGTTCGCGATGCTCTCTGCCATCTCCTTGGTGAAGGCGGGCGCCGCGACCGCCTGAGGCGCGGAGGGCGTCGCAGCGGGTGCTTGCGTCGCCGGCGGCGCGGCGGGCTTGGGTTCTTCTGCGAGGGCCCGATCTGCGAGCACCACGCCCGCGGTCGCGCCGATCCAGCATCCGAGGACGATCAGACTTCTGAACGTTTTCACGGCATCTCCTTTGGGAGAGAGACCCGATGGCCTCACGACTTCGGCTGCCCGGGGGGCTGGCTGCACCACGCATGCCGCTCGTCGAAGACGAGCGATGCCCGGGAATCGCGCCTCGACGGCGGCGGCTCGGGGTCGCAGCCCGATCGCCGGGCAGCGGGCTGCCCGATGTCGCGGCGGGTGATCCCCGGCTACCCGAGCGATGCGCTCCCCTCGGAGGAGCCACGGTCCCTCGCCGGGAGACCGGGGCTACCGCCCCCACTTCTTCCGCTTCCGCCAGAGCGTGGAGGCGTCGATGCCGAGGACCCGCGCCGCGTCCTCCAGCGTGGGCGCCCGGGCGAGCACGCGCAGCACGTGCTCGCGCTCGATCTCGTCGGCGGTGAAGTCGCCGCCCAGGACCGGAGTCGTCGGCTGCGCCGCGATCCGCTCCGGGAAGCTCTCGGGCTCGAGCACCTGGCCCGGGGTGAGGATGAGCGCGCGCTCGATGGCGTTCCGGAGCTCGCGCACGTTCCCAGGCCAGGGATAGGCGACGAGCACCCGCTCGGCGGCGGGCGACAGCTCGGGGGGTGCGCGGCGCGACTGCCGCGCGAAGAAGGCGATGAAGCGGCGCGCGAGCTGCAGCACGTCGTCCGCGCGCTCGCGGAGCGGCGGCACCGTCACCTCGACGACGTTGAGCCGGTAGAGGAGGTCCTCGCGGAAGCGGCCGGCCTTCACCTCCGCCTCGAGGTCGCGGTTCGTCGCCGCGACGATGCGCACGTCGGCGGTGCGCGTGCGGTTCTCCCCGATGCGCTCGAACTGCTTCTCCTGGAGGAAGCGGAGCAGCTTCGCCTGGAGCCCGGGCGAGATCTCGCCGATCTCGTCCAGGAACGCGGTCCCGCCCTCGGCCGCCTCGACGCGGCCCTCCTGGTCCTTCACGGCCCCCGTGAAGGCGCCGCGCGCGTGGCCGAAGAGCTCGCTCGCGAGGAGCTCCTCGGAGAGCGTCGGGCAGTTCACCACCACGAAGGGCCGCTCCCGCCGCGGGCTCCGCGCGTGCAGGAGGCGCGCGAGGACGCCCTTGCCGGTGCCGCTCTCGCCGCGGAGCAGCACCGACACCTCGTGGGCGGCGGCGCGGCCGATCACCTCGAGCGCGGCGGTCATGCGCGACGACGTGGTGTCGAGGACCACCTCCGGCTCCGCCTCCTCGAGCCGCTGCTCCAGGTCGGAGAGGCGGCGCTC
>DATDDC010000222.1:0-4199 GCA_036523995.1 Anaeromyxobacter sp. | reverse complement strand
CATACCGGCAAGACCCTGCAGGAACTTCGCGCCCTAGGCGCTGCGAAGATGGAGAGCGACAAATGCAAGCAGAAGAACATCTGATCTCTCAACTCCTCGGCTTCGCCGCCGACGCCTCGCGGCGCGCCGGCGAGCTCCGCGACCGGGTGGGGGCCGAGAAGGTGGCGCTCGCCAGCCACACCGGCTCCCTCGACGGCGTGCAGGCAGTGGCCAAGGACCTCGTGGGCCGCATCGCCTATCGCTCGTTCCTCGACGTGCGCGCGCAGTTCTACAAGCTCGTGCTCAAGGCGGACGTCGGGATCGTGGACGTGGCCTGGAGCCGCAAGCGCCAGCGGCTCGACAAGATCCAGCAGCTCTCGCAGCAGAAGGCGAACGAGATCGAGCAGCTCGACCGCGAGTACCGCGCGCTCGCCCGCGAGGTGGACTAGGCGTGAGGGCCTTCCTCGCCACGCTCGCGGCCTCGCTCCCGGCGCTCGTTTCCGCCGCGGCGCCGGCGCCCCCCGGAGCGCAGCCGAAGGCGTACGTCTCCTGCCAGGACCGCTCGGAGCGCGCGCAGGAGGCGCGCGGCGGGATCGTGCGGCGGCACGAGGTCCGGCCGGCGGTCTCGGCCGAGCAGGCGCAGGGCGAGCTCGAGCAGTCGGTGCGGCGCTGGGAGGAGGAGGCCAGGGCCTTCCGCGCCGAGGTGCACCAGATCGTCCAGAAGCAGTTCGACGAGCGGCGCCGCTTCCTCGCCGACAACTACGAGCAGGCCATCAAGGACCTCGAGGTGCTGGAGCGGAACGAGCGCGAGGCGGCCATCCTGCGCTTCGAGGAGTTCCTCTCCCGCTACCCGGATGACGCGCAGTACACGCCCGACGCCATGCTCCGGCTCGCCGAGCTGTACTACGAGAAGGCGAACGACGACTTCGACCTCGCCCTCCAGGCGCACCGCATCGCCGCCAAGGAGGCCGTGGCCGAGGGCAGGGAGCCGCCCCGCGAGCCGGTGAAGAGCTACGCCCAGTCCATCGCGCTCTACCAGCAGCTCATCACCGGCTTCCCGCAGTACAAGTTCATCCACGGCATCTACTACCTGCTCGCCTACTGCCTCGGGGAGATGGGCCAGGGCGAGGAGGCGCAGCTCGCCTACCAGACCCTCATCGAGCGCCATCCGGAGAGCCCGTACGTCCCCGAGGCCTGGGTCCGCCTCGGCGACTGGCACTTCGACGAGGTCCGGGCCGATTCCCTCCCGAAGGCGGCGCAGTCCTTCGCGCGGATGTACGACTTCCCCACCCACCCGCTCTACGCCCGGGCCATCTACAAGCTGGGCTGGACCTACTACCGGATGGACGACTTCGAGCACGCCGTGGACGCGTTCACGCGGCTGCTCGATCACTACGTGGCGACGGCCAAGAAGGGCGAGAAGCCCGGCGGCGACGTCTGGCCCGAGGCCGTCCAGTACGCCGCCATCAGCTTCGCGGACGAGACCTGGGGCGGCGTGGCCCGCGCCAAGGCCTTCTTCGAGGCGAAGGGCGGCCGCAGCTACGAGGCCGAGGTGTTCGCGCGGCTCGGCGACGTCTACTTCGACGAGACGAAGTACGCGCCCGCCGTGGAGGCCTACCGGGAGGTGCTGGCGCGCGAGCCGCTCTCGCCGGAGGCGCCGCGCGTCCAGGCCAAGATCGTCCTCACCTGGTCGCGGAACCGCCAGTTCGAGAAGGAGGCCGCCGAGCGCGAGCGGCTCGTGGCGACCTACTCGGAGGGCACGGTCTGGTGGGAGAAGAACAAGGGCGACCCCGACCTGGTCGCGTCCGTGCGAGAGCTCGTGGAGAAGAGCCTGCTGCGTGCGGCGAGCTTCCACCACGCGCAGGCCCAGAGCTTCAAGCAGGAGAGCAAGCTCGAGGCCGCGGTGGCGGAGTACCGCATCGCCGCCCGCGCCTACGGCGACTACCTGGCGCGCTTCCCGCACTCGAAGCAGGCCTACGAGCTCTCCTACAACTACGCCGACTGCCTCTACAACGCGCTCGAGTTCGACGGGGCCGCCCGCGTCTACGCCGCGGTCCGCGACGATCCCTCGGGCGACAGGTACGAGGCCGAGGCCGCGCTCTCCGCCGTCATCTCCTGGGAGGGCGAGGTGACGCGGCTGCAGCGGCAGGGCCAGCTCGACGAGCGCAAGGTCCTCCTCTCCACCGATCGCAAGGAGAAGGAGGTCGTGCGGGCCGAGCCCATCCCGTACGTCTACGTGCACCTCGTGCGCGACTCCGACGTGCTCCTGGCGCGCTACCCCAAGCACCCGCGGGCCGCCGCCATCGCCTACAAGACGGGCGAGGTGTTCTTCAAGCACGGCGACTTCGACGAGGCGCGCTGCCGCTTCGAGGAGGTGGTGTCGCGCTGGCCCTCGACCGACGTGGCGCAGTTCGCCGCGAACCTCGTCATCGAGAGCTACCTCACCATGAAGGACTGGGCGGCGGTGGAGCAGGTCTCCGAGCGCCTCCAGTCGCAGGAGGTGGCGAAGGACGCGAAGCTCCACACCGCGCTCCAGAAGTTCAAGCTGGGGGGCCGCTTCCAGCGCGCCATGCAGCTCATGGACGCGAAGTCCTGGGAGGACGCGGCGAGGCTGTTCCTCGCGCTCGTGGCCGAGGAGCCGCAGCACGAGTTCGCCGACAAGGCGCTCTACAACGCCGCGGCCTGCTACGAGGGGGCGCGCCGCTTCGAGAGCGCGCTCAAGCTCTACGAGCGCATCTCCGCCGAGTACCCGAGGTCGGCCCTCGCCGACGAGGCGCTCTTCCGCATCGGCTGGAACGCGGAGAACACCTACGAGTTCGAGAAGGCGGTGGAGCGCTACATGGCGCTCGTGAAGAGCTACCCCGACTCGAAGCACCGCAAGGACGCGCTCTACAACGCGGCCCGCTCGCTCGAGAACCTGCAGCGCTACGACGAGGCCGCCGCGGCCTTCGCCGGCTACGCCAAGGCCTATCCGGACGCCGACGACGCCGCCCGCACCCTCTTCCACGCCGCGCTCATCTACGAGAAGAAGAAGGAGTGGGGCCGCGAGGTCCAGGCGCTGCAGGACTTCGTGAAGCGCTTCTCGCGCTCCAAGGAGCACGAGCTGCTCGTCCAGGCGCACCTCAAGATCGCGCTCGCCCACCGCGAGCTCAAGAACGAGAAGGCGACCCGGGCCGAGTACCAGGCGGCCATCGCCACCTTCGCCCAGCGGGGCCTCGAGGCCGACGAGAGCCCCGGCGCGGCGGCGGCGGCGGCGGAGGCGCGCTTCCGCCTCGCCGAGTACGACTTCGAGCGCTACGACCGCATCGCGCTCCCCGCCACCACGAACGCCAAGAAGCTCAAGAAGGCCCTCGAGGCGAAGCTCGCCGAGGCCAAGAAGGTGGCGCCGCAGTACGACGAGGTCATGCGCTACAAGCGGCCGGACTGGATCCTGGCGGCCTTCTACCGCAAGGCGTTCCTCCTCGAGCGGCTGGCGCAGACCATCTACGAGGCCCCGCCGCCTCCGGAGTACAAGAAGAAGGGGATGGAGGAGTACCTCGCGGCCTACCAGGACGGGCTCTCGCAGTTCGCGCAGCCCTTCGAGGACCAGGCCGTCGGCGTGTACGTCCAGGCCATCGAGGCGGCGCGCAAGCTCCACGTGAAGAACGAGTGGACGAAGAAGATCGCCGAGTCGCTGGCGCGGTACCGGCCCAGGGAGTACCCGGTCTTCAAGGAGGCGAAGTCGAAGCTGCTCGCCGCGGACCTCTCGCCCTCGCCGCTCGTCGATACGGCGGAGCGGCCGGCGTCCCCGGACAAGGCCACGGCGGTGGCGGGCTCGAGCGCGGAGGTCCCGGCGAGCCCGGCCCCGGAGGCGACGCCCGGCCCGCTCGAGACGCCCGCCGCGAGCCCGGCCTCCGGCGCGGCGACGGCCGAGGCGGGCGAGCCGGCGCAGGAGTCCGCCGCGGCGAGATCGGTCCGGGCGGCCCGCGAGCGAAAGGCCAAGGCCGCTGCAGGGAACGGGGACAAGCAGGAGCGAACACCGTGACGAGGCTCTCCTTCATCGCGCTCCTCGCCGCCGCGGCATGCGCCACGGCGGGAAAGGCTCCGGGCGACGCCGCGCGGCAGGCCGAGCGGAGCATGCCGGCGGCGACCGAGCTTCCCGACGGCCCGGAGCGGGCCGCCTTCGAGGCCGCCCGCGCGCACGAGGCCAAGGGCGACGGCGGGAGCGGCGAGGCCGCGCG
>DATDDC010000221.1:0-1963 GCA_036523995.1 Anaeromyxobacter sp. | reverse complement strand
CTTGCCCCCGGGGCCGGGGAGCGCGGGCGCGGCGGGAGGCGCCTCCGGAGGCGGAGCTGCCCGCTGCCGCGCGGCGCAACCCGCGAGGAGCCCGGCCAGGACGGCAAGGGCGCTCAGGCTTCGGATCGACGACGCCATCGGCACGCTGGTCAGTGTAGGCTATCCTTCGGCCTAGGCTTGAAATGGCGCCTTCGAGGACGCATCTCAGGTCCCGGCCCGGGGAACCTCGACATGTATCTATTCGCCGCTGGCGCTGCCTTCGTCGATGCCTCCGGCACCGTCCTGGTCGCGGACCCTGGCTTCCTGGACGGCCTCGGGCTGCCCCGGCAGGACCCGGCCGGCTCGCTCCGCGCGCGGGCGGCGGACGTTCCCGAGCTCCGGGCGCTTCTGGCGGGGGAGGGGGACGGGCTCGCCCGGCTCTCCGGGCGCGACGGCGCGAGCCTCGAGGTGGAGCGCATTCCGGCCGGGCCGGGCGCGCTCCTCGTGCTGCGGACGCCGATGGCGAGCGAGTGGCTCGAGCAGGCCATGCGCTCGGCGGGCCTCGCCCGGCTCGCGAGCGGCGTCGCGCACGACATCAAGAACCCCCTGAACGCGATGTCCCTGCAGGTGGCGCTGCTCGGCGAGAAGCTCGCTCCCTCGGCCGAGGCGAGCGAGGCGGCGGCGAGCCACCTCCGCGCCGTCCGCGATCAGATCGGGCGCGTGAACGAGGTGCTGCGGCGCTTCCTCGACGTCGCGGAGCCCGGGGCCCCGCTCGGCTACACCGACCTCGGTGCGCTCCTCGCCGACATCGGCAGCCTCTTCGCCCACGAGGGGCGGCGCAGGCGCATGACGCTCTCCATCGACGCACAGCCGGGGATCGCGCGCTCCTCATCCGACCCTGCGCGGGCCGGGCGGCTTCTCCTGGGCCTGTTCGCGCGGGCGCTCGGCGAGACGCCCGACGGGGGGCGCCTCGCCGCCCGGGCCGAGGCCTCGGGGCACAAGGCAATCGTCGCCATCGAGCATACCCCCGGTGACCCCGACCCCGACCTCCGGTATTACAGCGACGTGGCGATGGCCGCGGCGAGGTCCCTCGGGGGGGAGTTCTCCCAGGAGCGGCGGAGCGACGGCGTGCGGATGTCGCTCGTGCTGCCGAGGATCGAGCGCGAATGAGATACCGGGTGCTCATCGTGGACGACGAGGCGGACAGCCGCGACGCGCTCGCGGAGCTGACGCAGCGCTGGGGCTACGACGTCCAGACGGCGAGCGACGGCACCGAGGCGCTCCGGCGCGCCATCGAGTGGCACCCCGACGTCATCCTCACCGACCTCGTCATGCCCAACATGGACGGGCTGTGGCTCCTGCGGGCGCTGCGGGCGGAGCTTCCCGACTGCCCGGTCGTGCTCCTCACGGGCCGGGGCACCATCCAGACCGCGGTGCAGGCCATCAAGGAAGGGGCCTACGACTTCATCGAGAAGCCGCTCGAGGTGCCGCGGCTCCGCATCGTCCTCGAGCGCGCCCTCGAGAAGAAGGAGACGATGCGCGAGGTCCAGCTCCTCCGCAGGCGCCTCGCGGCGCTCGCGCCGGGCACGGACATGATCGGCTCGGGCCCGGCCATGCAGCGGGTCTTCGATCTCGTGAACCGGGTGGCGCCCTCGAACGCCAGCGTCGTCATCGCGGGCGAGAGCGGCACGGGCAAGGAGGTCGTGGCCCGGGCCATCCACAACCTCTCCCCCCGCAAGGAGAAGCCGTTCCTCGCGCTCAACTGCTCGGCCATCCCGGCGACGCTCATCGAGTCCGAGCTCTTCGGCTACGAGCGCGGCGCGTTCACCGGCGCGGACCAGCGCCGGCTCGGGAACTTCGAGCTCGCCCAGAACGGCACGCTCTTCCTCGACGAGATCAGCGAGCTGCCGCTCGAGGTGCAGGCGAAGTTCCTGCGCGTCCTCGAGGAGCGCAAGATCCGGCGGCTGGGCGGGCGCGGCGAGGT